>NZ_JBAHUQ010000022.1 GCF_036689865.1 Magnetococcus sp. PR-3 | reverse complement strand
TACAGCTTCTTCAGCCTCTACAGCTTCTTCAGCCTCTACAGCTTCTTCAGCCTCTACAGCTTCTTCAGCCTCTACAGCTTCTTCAGACTCTACAGCTTCTACAGCTTCTTCAGCCTCTACAGCTTCTTCAGCCTCTACAGCTTCTTCAGCCTCTACAGCTTCTTCAGACTCTACTGCTGCAGGAACACTCTCCATACCTGACAAATCAACGATTTCATCTTCGCCTGACTCATCATTGGATTCATCGGCATGAACTGTGGATGGCCCCTCTTGATCCAAAGAGGCTTCATCATCAGCCCATTCAAAACGAGGCTTAGGCTCCCCTTGACCATGGGTGCTCGGTTTAGGCGTGGCACGCAAGGGTTGTAACCCCTGCTGATCATCTTCTGCTTCATCTAGAATTTCTTCCAGAGAAGCTAGAATTTCCTCCATTGATGGACCTTTTTTTTCAGACACCACGCCACCCTTTCATCCCAACTTGAACGCAACAGTCACCTAGAAGCAACCTGTTCAAAAACCGAAAAACCACGACAATAAAGCTCTAAGCCAGTGCATCCAAAACCTTCTGAGCGTGCTCTTTTACCCGAACTTTTTTATAGACTTCCGTTACGACACCTTTGGCATCGACAACAAAGGTACTGCGTACAATACCCATGTAGGTTTTTCCGTAGTTTTTCTTCTCTTGCCAAACCCCAAAACCTTCACACGCCTTGAGCTCAACATCAGCTAAAAGGGTAAAGGCCAACTCATGCTTGGTGATAAAGTTGGTATGTGATTTGACGGAATCTTTTGAAATACCGACAACGGTATAGCCTTTGGCACCAAATTCCTCTTGTAAACTCTGGAAATCTTTGGCCTCAGTCGTACAACCGGGGGTGTTGTCCTTGGGGTAGAAATAGATAATCGCCCCTTTGCTACCCAGTAGATCCAACATCGATTTTTCTTCACCGGTTTGATCGGGAAGGCTCAAGTTAGGGATGCTCTGTCCAACTTCCAACACCATTCATTCTCCATTATGGAAACAGATACCACGGCTTACCTTGCCTAGACTTGCAAAGGGTAACGCAAGTGACTATGCGTTTTAAGCAAAAAGCTCGCGTTCAAACCAATTTATGTACGCTCTACCAGCCCAACTGTAGACGCAAAGAGTCCAAAACCACCGCAACTAAGTTGCCTTCCTCGACCTCATCTTTGGCAACAACAGGCTGACGCATGACCTCTTCTTTACCAAGCTTCACAATCAAAGCCCCAAGCTCTTGACCTTGTCTAACCGGAGCAATAAGGGGTTCGCTATAGACAATACCAGCTTCCAAAGCACCACGTTGACGTTTGGGCACCGTAATACGGACTGGATCATAGATAACGCCATCCACTTCCTTCTTAACACCTTTCCAGACCCGCATGGTGCGCACAGTGGCACCGGCTTCAAACAGGTTTACAGTTTCAAAAGCTCGGTTCCCATAATGTAAGAGCCGCATAGACTCTTCTTCCCGAATACTGGTACTGCGGGTTCCCATCACGACAGAACAGAGGCGTTGTCCATCTTTTTCACGAATCGAAATCAAACAGTAACCGGCTGCACGTGTATGGCCAGTTTTAAGACCCGTTATATATTTATCTTTCCACAACAAACGGTTGCGGTTGACTTGGCGAATACCGTTAAAGGTGTACTCTTTTTGTTGGACGTAATGACCGTACTCAGGAAAATGCTTGAGTAAGGCTGAAGCCAAAACAAAAAAGTCACGCGCACTGGCATAATGACCTTCAGCAGGCAGTCCCGAAGCATTTTTAAACTGGCTACCTTCCATCCCTAAGGCTGCCGCCTTGGCGTTCATCATATCTGCAAAGCCTTTTTCAGACCCGCCCAGATACTCCGCAACCACCACACACGCATCATTACCACTTTGAACAGCAATACCCCGAATAAGGTCTTCAACCCTTACACTATCACCAACCTTTACAAAGGTTTTTGAGCCTCCCATCTTCCAGGCAGCACGGCTAACTGGCATGGGGGTTTCCAACGTAATTTCCCCTTTTTGCAACGCTTCATAAAGCAAATAGAGGGTCATAACTTTGGTAAGTGAAGCAGGAGGCAGCGGCATATCACTGTTTTGATCAAACAGGATCGCCCCACTATCGATATCCCCCATGATGGCAGCTTTGGCCCGAACACGGAAAGGCTGCCCTTCAGCCCAAGCCTCACTTCCCGTTAAGGCAAAGACCAATAGAACCAACAGCAGGGTACGAAACAACTTAAAAGACATGGTTTTCATCCATTCCATCTGATGAAAGGGTTGTATATTTGGTGACACCATAAACACGAATTAAGGCTCAACGATTCGACTACTTTTAAATCCTAAGGCCACCAGTTTTTCCAACATCTCTTGCAGTTTGGCATTGGCAGTCACAGGACCCAACCTGACACGATACAACGGAGGCTGCCGATTGGGAACCGGTTGTATTTCTGTTGGCCCAAGATGGTGGATACGCTTAAGCACCCGCTGCGCATTGCCCTGGTTAGAGAAAGCCCCAACCTGAACCAAGACCTGCTTGGGAGCCACCGCAGCTAGCCGAGGGCCTGCCTCCGGCCGACTTGCCAGGCCCGACTCAGTCGGTATCACAGGCAAATTAACCTCTAAAGATTTGGCTGGCTTCAGACTTGGCTGATGCAGCATATCCTCTGGACCATGGTGCATCTTTGGCTCAGCGGTCAGAGATTGAACCCTAACCTTTGTCGTACCCTGCACAGCAAACCCCAAACGCTTGGCAGCCTCATAAGAAAGATCGATGATACGGTTGCCAACAAAAGGCCCACGATCATTAATGCGTACCACCACCTTTTTACCATTTTGCAGGTTGGTGACTCGGGCAATGGTTGGGAGAGGGAGCGTTTTATGCGCCGCAGTCATGGTATGCATATCATAAATCTCACCATTGGCCGTCAGCTTGCCGTGAAACTTTGAACCATACCAAGAGGCCACACCCTCTTTATCATACCCCTTGGCTGTGGCCACAGGATGATAGGTAATCCCCTCGATACTATAGGGGTTACCAACCTTGACATGTGGTGTCGGTCCAGGCTTAGGCGGCTTAATAGGCTCTAACTCTGGCTCAGGCGGTGCAACACTACACCCAGCCAAGGCCAACAGAACAAGCGCCGAAATTATCTGCTTTAACATACCCTCTCGCTCTCTACCCTTTATCACTGGGTAAATCCTTCTGCCAGCTCTCCCACCACTTTGGCAAAGCGGGTAGAGCGGTTCCAATCCAAGATGACACGAAAGTTATTAAAAACGCCGTAATAACGCAGACCTTGCTTCTCTTCAAGCGCGATCAATGCCATAGTCCGGTTGGGTTCAGGCTCCACACCACGGGTACGAACCCCAAGTCTTTTCCACTCTGACCAAGGTTTCATGGCCTTGACCTTTTTGGATTTGATGGCGCTTAAGTCACTAACCCCATACACGGGCATGGTATAAGGCCCACCGACCTCCCACCCATGTTTACCAAGATAGTTGGCAATGGAGTGCGTGGCATCCACGGCATTATCAAAAATTTGAATTTTACCGTTCTGGTCACCATCCACAGCAAACCGGCGCATAGAGCTGGGTATCATTTGCACGTGCCCCATCGCCCCTGCATAGGAGCCATGTAGAGCATGAGGGTCCCACCCCTGTTCCCGGCATAGAATTAAAAAGTGACGCAACTCCGATCGAAAAAACTGAGCTCGGCGGGGGTAGTCCGCAGCCAAAGTAAACAGGGTACGCAAGACAGGGTGTTTACCTTGATAACTACCGAACCGGCTCTCCATCCCCCACAGCGCCACAATAAATGCTGGATCAACACCATAACGTGCCCCTGCTGACTCAAGGGTTGTACGGTATTTTTTCCAGTGTGCCCGCCCCTTTTTATAGAGCCAGGGGCTGGTTATGTGATCCCGATAGGCATGAAAAGGCTTGGATTCAGCCTGATGGTTCATCGCTCGGATGACTCTAGGGTATTTTTGTAACCCCTGAAACAGCTGCCTGAGCCAGGGTGCATCCAACCCATCTTTGCCAACCCACTGGGCCATCCATGCATAGCGTTTTAGCGGATCATCCATCGCCATGGCAGAGGGTATGAGGGATGGCAACAGCATGGCTGTCGCGGCCGCACCCAACAGCATCTCTCTTCGCTTCAAATTAGAAGACATCGCCCCCCCAAATTGGTAGCACAATTGGCATTCCTATCATCATGCAGGGTGGCAAGCCAGGATTCAACGGCTGGCGAAGCCCTATCCCCTCCTTTTTTTGGATCTATTTGCCTCACCTACAGCAAGCCCTTATACTTAGGAACCAGTTGTTCTTCGCAAGGTCATAATCTGTCATGAATAATCCAAATACGCCGCTGGCCAATTTTCAACACAGAATTCGCCACCTACTTCCCCATTATCAACGTCACAAACGTGCTTTTAAGGTGGGGTTTGCCCTCTTGATCGCCACCAATGCCAGTGCCGCAGTCATTCCCTACTTATTAAAACTGGGGACAGACGCCCTGCAAAATGGTCATCAGCAGGATGATGTGAAAACCTATGCCGCGATACTGGCGGTTATGGCGGTCATTACGGCATTAATGCGCATTTGGGCCCGGACCCACATTTTTCGTATTGGCCGACAGGTCGAACGGGACATGCGCAGCCAATACCATAAACAACTACAAACGTTAGAAGCCCCACTCTATGACCACGCCCGCACCGGAGATTTGGTCTCCCGTGGTACCGGGGACATTACAGCTCTGCGCATGTTTATGGGGCCAGGTTTTTTACAGTTAACCAATGCCACATTGGTCTACATATTGGTTCTGCCTGCCATGCTTTGGCTGAACCCTTGGTTGACATTAATGGCACTGCTCCCCCTTCCCATTGTCGTCACCATGGCTCGGCAGCTCACCAAACGACTTTACCGTTTCAGCCGGGTTGTGGCTGACCGCTTTGGGGGTTTAACCGCTTTTGTTCAGGAGTCTGTTGCCGGTATTGGCGTGATCCGAGCCTATGCTCGGGAAGAGGCGTGGAACAGCCGTTTTCATCGTGAAACAGAAACCCTCTATCGAGCCCACCGAGACCACGCTAAGCTACAAGGTATGTTTCAACCCCTTATGCTTTTTAGCGGTGGTTTAGGGGCCTGGATCATCTTAGCGGTTGGGGGGCCAGGGGTTATAGAAGGGCAACTGACCATTGGTGACTTTGTCGCTTTTACCGGCTACCTGACCTTAATGGTTCAACCCACCGTGGCTTTAGGGTGGATACTGACGGTCATGCAGCGGGGCCTGGCGGCCATTGACCGCATTAGTGAAGTGTTGGATGTCGTACCAAGTGATAAAGAACAGCCGCCTAATCATCTACACCCCACACCACAAACGCCCTATGCCATTGAGATTAACCACCTTAATTTCAGTTATCAGAAAGATCAACGCATTGCGCCCAGAAAAAAAGGCGCTGCGGTTAATGAGGAGATTGTTCCGCCCCCCCCTGCACCACCGATTCAAATTTTGCATGATATTGACCTTAAAGTGCCGCACGGTCATTTTATCGGTTTGGCGGGACGTATTGGCAGTGGAAAATCCACCTTATTACGCTGTTTAAGCCGCAGCTACCCCATCCCCCAAAACAAACTTTTTCTGGATGGGGTGGATCTGGCTACTGTGCCCGAAAATCAGCTCCGCCAACATCTCTCCATGACCCCTCAAGAGAGCCTGCTTTTTTCCCGGCCACTGGTTGAAAACCTCTTATATGGTCAACCGGATGGTGATGAAGAGAGTGCCTGGGATGCCGCTCGGGATGCTGCGTTTGACCAAGAGGTTGAAGGTATGCCAGAGGGTATGGCAACCCTTATTGGCGAACGGGGCATTACGCTTTCTGGTGGGCAACGTCAACGAGCAGCCTTAGCCAGAGCGTTGGTGGTTAACCCAAGAATTTTACTTCTAGATGATATCTTTAGCTCTGTGGATGCCCGTACAGAAGCGCATATTCTTAGTGCGCTCTTAGACCGTGAGCAGCGCGCAACCATGGTGATGGTCTGTCATCGTGTCGCTGCCTTGCACCGTGCTGATACCATCTACCTGCTTGATCAAGGTCGCATTATCGAACAGGGGGACCATCAAACCCTCATGCAAGAGAGTGCGCTTTATCAGGCTCTGCATATGGAGATGGAGCGTCAGGAACAGCTGGAAGAATTTCAAGGTCAGAAGGTGCCATCATGAGTCCTGCCGCCATTGAACATGTGACCGAAGAGACCCGCTACGGTGCGTTTTTGGATCTTAATCTTCTTCGTCGTTTTTTTCTCTATGCCAAACCCCACACACGCTGGGTGCTGCTCGCGCTCTCCATTTTGCCCATTCATACCCTGATCCAACTTGGCCAGCCCCTACTTTTAAAAATAGCGGTGGATGAGCATTTAATGCCTGGCCAGTTAGAGGGGTTTGATTGGATCTTGGTCAGTTTGGCCGCCTTGCTGATCCTCCAAGCTGCCGCGGGGTATAGCATGTCGGTGGTGAACGCCATGCTGGGGCAACGTGTGGTACGTGATCTGCGCCGAGATCTGTTTGGTCACCTGATCCATCTGGATGCCAGCTACTTTAATAACCATGCCTCAGGACGTACCACCAACCGCATCACCAATGATGTGGAAGCGGTCAGTCAAATGGTCTCTGCGGGATTGATCCACCTGATTGGTGACATTGTTCTCCTGGCGGGCATTGTCATCAGCATGGCGCTATTGGCCCCCTCCCTCTCCATGGCCTTGGTGGTTGCTTTGCCATTAATTGTGGGTGGCACTGTGTTGGCCGCCAAAAAAAGTCGCTTGGCACAGCGAGAAAATCGTTTGATGTTGGCACGTATGGCCAGCCGCTTTACTGAGGAGATTGAAGGACACCAAGAGGTCCGGCTTTTTCATCGGCAAGCCCGCAACCATGAAGAGTTTAAACAGCAGAACGATACCTATTACCGGAGCTCCCTGATCAGTAATAATTGGGAAGCCTTTCAGTTCAGCTTTATTGACGCACTCTCCACCGTGGTCATAGCTGCGCTTTTTTGGTTTGGAGCTTCGCTGGTTGATGGTGATGCGGTGACCATTGGGACCTTAGTCGCGTTTATCGACTATGTGCGTCGTGTTTTTCAGCCTGTTCGGGATCTGTCAGGCAAGTTTACGACCATGCAAGCGGCGATGACCGCCTTAGAACGTATTTTTGGCCTGCTGGATAGTGACCCAGAGATCACCGATAAACGGGCAAGCCAAGGAGTTACTTTGCCCCAGCACCCCAAACTAGAGATCTCAGGTGTTCACTTTGCCTATGGTGAAACACCGATTCTTAAAAATCTCTCTTTGACTGTCAATGCTGGAGAGCAGGTTGCTGTCGTTGGGCCAACAGGGGCAGGTAAAAGTACCCTGATCAAACTCCTAAACCGTACCCATGAACCGCAACAAGGGACCATCCGACTAGGGGAGGAAGATCTATACCGCCTACCCATGAGCACCCTACGCCGTACCGTGGGCGTTGTCCCCCAAGAGACCTTTCTCTTTACCGGAACCATTGCAGAGAACATTCACCTTCAGGACCCTTCCATCAGCCGTTCTGAAGTCGAGGATGCCGCACAACGAACCGGTGCCATGGGCTTTATTGGTGAATTACCGGATGGACTGGATACCGTACTAACCGAACGGGGGGGAAATTTATCCAGCGGGCAAAGGCAGCTTTTGGGCATAACCCGTGCCTTTGTCTTTAACCCATCCCTCTTGATCCTGGATGAAGCGACCAGCTCGGTTGACACCATCAGTGAGCGGATGATTCAAACCGCGCTAAAAGAGCTGATGGTGGGGCGTACCGCCATTGTTATTGCCCACCGGCTTAATACCATCATGGGCGCCGACCGTGTGATCGTCATGCGTGCTGGGGAGATTATTCAGGGCGGTAGCCACCAGGAGCTGGTGGCACAAGAAGGTCTATACCGCAAACTGTGTGAACTGCAGTTTGGGTTGGAGGGTGATGGGGCTGCTCTACCTCAGACCTCTTAAGAAGATCAGGCTAACCTTGCCCGCAAAGCATCAAGAATCGGCCCATATGCTTCTACCAGTTGCTGGTAAAAATCCAAAGCCTGCTCTTGGTCTTCTGCGCGAATGGCTTTATGCATGGTCAAGGCTAAACCAGCCAAGCTTGGGAACAGAACATTCACCATACTCCCTTTAAGAACGTGGGAGAGCTCTCTTGCCTGAGTAAAGTGCGCATGTTCGATGGCGTCGTGCAGGGGGTCGAGTAGTTCAGGAACCTGTTCCAAGATGACCTCAGCCACCTCATCGTAGCTTTCCGGTGGTAACCCCATTTGAGCCATGGCCCCTTCAACATCATCCCGATGAATGGCTGTGTCGCTTTGTAAAGGATCCGTAGCAATAGGGTCCTGCTCGGTTGCTGAAGCCACAAACCCCTCTCCCCATGTGTGGTTGGGTAAATGCTTCTGCAATTTTTCCAACATGGTCTGTAGCACCACAGGTTTGTGCAGAACATCATCCAGCTCAGACTTATCACAGGTACTTTGAGCTTGATCTTGAGCTTCAGCCGTTAAGGCAATGACGGGTACACGCCCCTTGCCTGATTGCTGTTCAGCAGCCCGAATACGGCGGGTTGCTTCCCCACCATCCACACCAGGCATGCGACAATCCATAAAAATCAGGTCATAAGGTTTTTGAACCGCTTTAGCAACCCCTTGCTCCCCCCCATCTGCCGTATCAATCTGCACCCCTTCACCGCAGATATTAGACAACAGGCCACGGGCAACCTTCAAATTTGAAGGCTGATCATCCACAATCAGAATATGCACAGAGCGAGGCATCACGTTACCTGTGTTCGTAGGGTATTAAAGTAGCCAAAACAGCACGGGGACCGTCACAAAACAGAATCCCATCCTATAAATATAAGACAGAGCCTGTTTGCGGGTCCACCGCTAACGTACGCTATGGGGCATAAACCCTACCCTTAAGGAACATTAAGGCAAAGTGGGCGATAGAATTTTGATCAAACGTTGAATTTCCGATTCTGTGAGCACAGTGTCCATTGAGAGCACCTTTATAGGCTCGTCATAGCCACTCTGATCATGATTATCCGTAAACCCTTTACCGCTGTTATGGGCAGGCGCACACTCAGCACCTTGCATCGGTGGAAGGTTTGGTTTTAGATCCATGGTTAAACTCCGTACGCAAAACAGGCCATGTCAGGTGGATCTGTCTTCTTTTTGAGACGGTTTAGTCACCGACAAAGCTTGCTATCGCACGGGCCTTTTTGCTCTCCGAACCAGAGCCCGCTCTGGTAGCCCCGTGCATAGGTTAAATAGCAAAGCATGGGCCAGAGCAAAGCATCATGGACATTCGTGTTCTGTTTTTTTATAAACCATTGATCTAAAATCTAAATACGACAATCTTGTGGTATTTAAGGAGTCAGCATCACGATGGGTTTTTGGCACCCTACCCCCTATATGCGTCAACGCTGGTTACGCTTTAAACAGCACCGTCGAGGATATTGGTCCCTGTGGATCTTTTTGATCCTCTTCTCGCTATCCCTGGGTGCTGAACTGATCTCCAATGACAAACCGTTGCTGGTCTATTATCAGGGGCAGTACTACTCCCCCGTTTTTGTCAGCTATGCTGAAACCACCTTTGGCGGTGACTTTGAGTCAGAAGCCGACTACAAAGACCCTTTTATTCTGGAAAAACTGACCACTGGGGATAACTGGGTTCTTTTTCCATTAAATCCACATAGCTACCAATCCATTAATCTAGAATTAAGCCATCCAGCCCCATCACCACCGGATGCCGTTAACTTACTGGGAACCGACGATCGTGCCAGGGATGTCTTGGCCCGTTTAATTTATGGCTTTAGAATATCCGTACTGTTTGCCTTGGCTTTGACGGTCGTGGGGGTCATTTTCGGTATTATTGCGGGTGCCATACAGGGCTATTTTGTCGGAAAAGTGGACCTTATTGCCCAACGGTTTATTGAAGTTTGGGGGGGCATGCCTGAGCTCTACTTGCTCATTATCTTTGCCAGTATTTTTGACCCAAGCATCCTGTTATTGCTCTTTTTACTCTCTTTATTCGGCTGGATTAGTCTATCGGATTATGTGCGTGCCGAGTTCCTGCGTGGACGCACCATGACCTATGTTAAAGCGGCCCGTGCCATGGGGGCAAAAAACCGAACCATTATGTTTCGGCATCTGCTACCCAATGCCATGACACCGGTCATCACCTTTTTACCTTTCCGTATTACCGCGGCCATTCTCTCTTTAACCAGTTTGGATTTTTTAGGGTTAGGGGTTCCACCCTCCACCCCCAGCCTTGGGGAGCTACTGCGCCAAGGCAAAGCCAATATTGAAGCATGGTGGTTATCTTTAACGACTTTTTTGGTCTTAGTTGTCATGCTTATGTTGCTTAACTTTGTCGGTGAGGCGTTGCGGGACGCCATGGATCCCCGTAAGGAGTAATGACCATGGAACAGCAAAGCCCTCTCTTGGATGTTAAAGCGCTGGAGATACACTTTCCCAACCACGGTTCCACTGCGGTTAAAGGGGTGGATTTTCATGTCAACCGCGGTGAAGTCGTCGCCCTTGTTGGGGAGTCTGGTAGTGGCAAAACCTTATCGGCGCTCTCCACCTTAGGCTTGTTACCCCCTGGTGCCCAACGCCGTGTCCAAGGTATTCATTTTGATGGTGACCTACTGACAAACTGGACTGAAAAAGAGCTGCGGACCATCCGTGGTCAACATATCGGCATGGTTTTTCAAGAGCCCATGACCTCGCTAAACCCTGTGCAAACAGTGGGCACCCAGCTTACAGAACCTTTACGTGTGCACAGTAAACTTAGCGGTAAGCAGCAACAGACACGGGCCTTGGAGCTACTGGACCTGTGTGGCCTGCCGGAACCTCAACGTATTATGGCTGGCTATCCACATCAACTATCAGGGGGGCAGCGGCAACGGGTCATGATCGCCATGGCTTTAATGTGTGATCCCAAACTGTTGGTGGCAGATGAACCCACCACAGCACTGGATGTGACCATTCAAGCACAAATACTGGATCTACTTAGGCAGCTACAAAAAGATCTGGGCATGGCACTGTTAATGATCTCGCACGACCTACCCATGGTTGAGCGTATGGCAAACCGTATTTACGTTATGCGCTATGGTGAAGTGGTCGAACAGGGTGAGACTGAGCAGATATTCAACTACCCTAAGCACCCTTATACCCGTATGCTTATTGATAGCTTACCCAGCCAAGAGGCCCCAGCTCTACCCACCCCTCGACAAGATCCCCTCTATGAAGCCAAGCAGGTTTATTGCCATTTTCCCATTAAGAGAGGACTCTTTAAACGTACGGTAGGGCATGTAAAAGCGGTGGATGGCATTCAACTCTGCTTACGTCCGGGTGAGACCATTGGCGTGGTTGGCGAGTCTGGTAGTGGTAAAACCACCTTGGGAGAGACTCTGCTACGGCTCAACCGAGGGGGGGGAGAGTTGATTTTTGATCAACATCCCTTGAATGACCGTAAACTGGGGGCGTTTAGACGGCGTGTACAGGTGGTCTTTCAGGACCCCTACTCTTCCTTATCCCCCCGGATGACCATTGGGGAGATTCTGATCGAAGGCTTGGCGCTGCATGCCCCTGATATGGATATAGATGAGCAGAGCCGGCAAGCAGAAATAGCGCTGGAAGAAGTTGGGCTGGAAGCCGCCGTGATGAGCCGCTACCCCCATCAGTTCTCAGGGGGACAACGACAGCGTATTGCCATTGCCCGTGCCATGGTGTTAAAGCCTGAAGTATTGATCTTAGATGAACCGACCAGTGCGCTGGATTTATCCGTACAAGCTCAGGTGCTGGATCTACTGATCAAGCTCCAACAAGATCACCAACTGGCCTATCTGTTCATCTCGCATGATCTACGGGTGGTGCGTATGATTGCCCATGAGGTGATGGTCATGCATCAAGGGATTTGTGTGGAGCGTGGGGAGACCGAATCTCTGTTCAACCACCCCCAACACGCCTATACCAAGGAACTGCTTCGTGCTGCTCTTGAGATGACACGTGGGGAAACGGCAGCCTAATCTTCCCCTATTTCCTATCCTGAACCTATTCCGACGTACTGCGATAATCGTCTCATGGGATCTTCTATGGCCAATCTTGAGCAAAAAGTACGTAGCTGGGCCTCACTGGGTCTGTTGGAGGATCAACAGGTTGAACAAATCCTCCGCCATGAACAGACCCTACACAGCCAAACCACCCACCCGATCATTCAGGGATTTATGGGGTTGGGGGCACTGGCTATCGGTATTGGTTTGATCTCGCTGGTGGCGGCGAATTGGTGGCAAATTTCCGACAGCATAAAACTGGGAGGAGACTTTCTTCTTCTTGTCGTTCTGGCTGTATCCATCTTTTTTACACGGAACCGCACAGGGTTGCTTTATGAGACCCTACTGATTCTTTTTTCACTGGCCTGTATGGCCAGCATTGGTCTGATTGCGCAAATTTTTCATAGTCACGGCAAACTGGAACACAGCATTCTTTTTTGGGGAGCCATCACTTTAGGGGTCACTCTGCTTGCTAACCGGGGGTTACTGGCAGGGGTGTGGGTAACCTTAGTCACGGGTGCCGCCACCTATACCTTCGTGGAGAGCCATACCCTATTTCAAACATGGACAGGCACCCAGCACGTGCTCTTTTTTTGGATTCTTATCACCGCTGTTTGTGCACTTTTTACACACCTGCTTAAACCTTGGTATCCAGCACGTTTTATCCGAGAAGCTTTTCAATTCTGGTTGGTGTTCAGCTGGATGACAGGCATTATTTATGTGGACATGGTCTCGACCATAGGTGATACCACCCTTTCCAGCTATCAGACCCCACTTATATATGGCGCCATAGCCCTGCTTCCCAGCCTACTGCTTATGCTGGTTCAGAAAGATCTAACCGGGCTGCGCAAAGGTTTATTAGTGGCGATGGGGCTGGGTTATTTGGTGGCCTACCCCTTAACCCAAATATGGATTCCTTGGGCCCCTTTAGGGGGGATCTTTTCTTTATGTATGGGAAGCCTAGCTGCACTTTATACCGGGCTTCATCATCAATGGCGGGTGGTGTTTAACTTACTGCTCCTGCTCATTGGTTTACGGCTTATCCTCATCTACTTCGTTGCCTTTGGTGGTCTGGCCTATACGGGATTTGGGTTGATTTTGGGGGGTGTCATCTTAATGCTGCTTCTCATGGCTTGGCGGCGCTGGAGTACACAATTGCACCATTGGATTGGGGGCCTGGAAGCATGAGGTACCCTAAGTTTTGGACCATTCTGGCTGTGTCACTGCCCATCCTTGCCTTATCTGGGTTGGTCGGTGTGAAAAGCCATATCCTGCAAAATGGTCAGACCATCATTCTGCCCATTACCGGGCTTGATCCAAGAGACCTGCTTTCTGGCCACTATTTAACCTATCAGGTCCACTATGGTGTCCAAGGTCTCTGCTCTGATCAACCCCAGGTAAACGCACCTTCGCCTCTTACCCAAAAAACCCACCGCAGCCCTCATGGATCAGGCCCGACATCAGCTTTTCTCTGCCTTGACCCTAAACAGTTTTTTTACAACAAACCGGCTAAGAAAACCTGCCAAACGGTTCTTGCTGGCAGGTGCCATAATGGTCAGTTTACAGCTGGGATTGAGAAATTTTATATTCCTCAAAAATTTGCCCCGCTGTTAGAGCGTGCCGTGCAAAATCAACAGGGTCAAGTTTCGATCAAAGTGACTGCGGATGGCAAGGCCCAGGTCGATAATCTGTTTATCCAAAAACAACCCTGGAAGAGCTATCTAAACAGACACCATCCAACCCAGAAAAACCCTTAAATCAAAGCGCATCCTGTTGAAACAGCAAGCTGATCACTTGATCGGGCGATAGATTGTTTTGGTCAGCAACCTGTTCTAGAGTTTGGGTATCACCGCTTACTTGAACACCGGATTTTTCCAGTTTGCTCATGGCACTTTCACCCAACAGAGGGGTTAAGGAGGATAGAGCGGCTTTTTCAACATGGTGAAAAAGAGCCACATGGGCAGGCGCACCGGAACGCAGGGCTGACTGTGCAACCAAACCACCCGCCACCACCAGGGAGAACACCATGACGCCCCGTGCAACGGGTTGCGTAAAATAGCGTTTAAACCCAGACCAGTGTGTTAAAACGTGAAAGATTGTCGCAACAGCCATCCCCAAGCCGATCCACTCATGGGCCATACGGGTCACACCGGCCAGATGAAAAAACATTAAAACACCTGTTATGGTCACAAAGAGCCCTGCCCCGATCAGGACAGGTGTGGACCAACGGCGTGAATTCCAAAAAGACATCTCTATACCCCTTTATCTCGTGTGAATTTAAAGCTGTGCCGCAGCTTGATTGAGGGGTTTAACGCCGAGAGTGATTTAAATCCTTCGTGTCGACTTGAATTAACGAAACCATCAACCAGGCCATTGGTGCTGATGTTGAATTTGTTTTACACTGGCCGCACCATTCACCATGCCGTTTAGGATCGTTAATGAAATCCATTACCCAACGTATTGCGCAACACTTACAGGTTCGTGAAAATCAGGTTATTGCCGCAATCGACCTACTGGATGAAGGATCAACCGTTCCTTTTATTGCCCGCTACCGTAAAGAGGTGACTGGTGGTTTAAGCGATGTTCACCTGCGGGATCTGCAAGCTCTGCTTACACAGTTACGAGAGCTTGAAAGCAGACGTGAGGTGATCTTAAAGGCTGTTGAGGAACAGGGAAAATTAACACCTGAACTCAAAAAATCTCTGCTAGACGCCCCGACAAAGACAGCACTGGAAGATCTCTACCTTCCCTACCGTCCCAAGCGACGAACCAAAGCACAGATTGCCCGCGAAGCGGGGTTAGAACCGCTCGCCATGGCATTACTGAAAAACCCCAACCAAAACCCTAAACAGTTGGCCGTTGACTACCTAAACCCGACCTTGGAAATCCATGATACAGAGGCCGCATTAGCGGGTGCTCAGCAGATATTAATGGAGCATTTTACCGAAGATGCCGCCTTAGTAGGCTATGCCCGAGAGAGCACATGGAACCATGGAATTATCCATGCCAAAGTGGTCAAAGGTAAAGAGCTGGACGGGGAGAAATTTGCAGACTATTTTGAGTTTGAACAAAGGGTGAACACACTTCCATCTCACCGCACCCTCGCCATGCTCCGCGGTAAAGAAGCCGGTATTTTGCGCTTAAGCCTTACCCATAAAGAGGATGCAGAAGCCAAAAAAGGGGCCATGCCTTTTGGGGCTTTACTGATCATCCGTCATTTTAAACTGGAAAATCGCCAACGAGCAGCGGATAGCTGGTTACAAAGCAGTGCCGGTGAGGCATGGAAAAAGAAACTCAAACCCCACCTAGATACTGATTTAATGAAACGTCTAACGGAACAGGCCCAAACAGAGGCCGTTCGGGTTTTTTCCGCCAACTTAAAAGACCTTCTTCTCTCTGCCCCTGCAGGCATGAAACCCGTCATGGGTTTAGACCCTGGCCTGCGTACAGGCGTTAAGGTTGCCGTTGTGGATCACACAGGGCAGGTCAAGCAAACCGCTACCATCTTCCCTCACCAACCTCGCAATGATTGGAACGGTGCCCTGCAAACCCTGGCCAAGCTGGCCAAAAGCCATGGTGTGGAGCTGATTGCCATCGGTAACGGCACAGCTTCACGTGAGACCGATAAACTGGTAACAGCGCTTAAAAAACTTAGCCCTGAACATAAGCTGACTGGCGTAGTGGTTAGTGAAGCAGGTGCCTCGGTCTATTCCGCTTCGGCCTATGCCTCACAAGAGTTACCGGATATGGATGTCTCATTACGCGGCGCGGTCTCCATTGCCCGTCGCTTGCAGGACCCCTTAGCTGAGCTGGTTAAAATTGATCCTAAATCCATTGGTGTGGGCCAATATCAACATGATGTCGATGCCAAACAGCTCGATTTTGCCTTGGATGGGGTGGTTGAAGATGCCGTCAACCGTGTGGGAGTCGATGTAAATACGGCATCAGCCCCTCTTTTACAACGGGTCTCTGGGCTCAACGCTACTTTGGCTCAAAATATTGTATCGTTTCGCGATACAAACGGACCTTTTAAGAATCGGAAAAAACTCAACAAGGTTCCGCGCTTTGGGGCCAAGACCTTTGAGTTAGCAGCAGGCTTTTTACGCATCCAAAATGGGGATACCCCTCTGGACGGCTCTGCAGTTCACCCAGAGGCCTACCCCCTGGTCGAACGTATTGTTCAGCGCACCCAAACGACCCTGCCCCAGTTAATGGGCCACCCAGAAAACTTAAAAAGCTTAAATATCCAAGATTTTGTAGATCATAAATTTGGGGAACCAACCATTCAAGACATTCTTAAAGAGCTGGAAAAACCAGGCCGTGATCCACGTCCTTCGTTTAAAACAGCAGCCTTTCAAGAGGGTATTGAAGATATTAAAGATCTAAAACAAGGTATGGTCTTGGAGGGAGTGGTCAGTAATGTCACCAACTTTGGGGCATTTGTGGATATTGGTGTTCATCAGGATGGGTTGGTACACATTTCTGCCATGGCCAACCACTTTGTCAAAGACCCCCATGAAGTCACCCAAGCTGGGGCTGTCGTGCAAGTTCGCGTGATGGAGGTTGATGTTCAACGACGCCGCATCGCCCTGAGCATGCGGCTGGATGATCAACCCAATACGCCGCAAACCCAACCAACAACGTCAGAAGCCAAGCCGCACCATAAAAAGCCAAAAAAAGCGGCACACCGTACCGCTAAAAGCCAACCTGCAGCCACAGACAGCGCCATGGCTGCCGCATTTGCCAAACTCAATAAAGGACGATAGGTACCCCGTATGGACATTCCTTACGACCAGATCAGTCCCGAAGCTCTACAAGGGCTTATTGAAGCTTTTGTGACCTTAGAAGGTACCGAGTATGGGGAGCATGACGTGCCTTTGGATAAAAAAGTGGAACAGGTACACCAGCAACTTCGCAAGGGGGATGTGGTGATCCGTTTTGATGAAGAGCAGCAAACCTGTGGACTTTTTTTAAAGGCGTAAGGGCGCTCATTCATTTCTACTAATTAGGATAGATTTAGCGCTTCACGTGACGGTGTTGGGCCCCTTAAACGGGTCCCCCAACACCGCGGGTTTCTCAACCCTTTATTTACCGTAATAGTCTTTTGTGCCCCGTGCATCCATGGCCGTACTGATCCGTGTTAGGGCATGGACATAAGCTGCGGTACGGAAGGAGAGGCCCCGTTCTTGAACAATGGACCATATATTTTCAGTCTCTTTAACCATTCGCACTTCCAGCTTACTGTTGACCTCTTCTTCACTCCAATACAGACCATTACGGTTTTGCACCCACTCGAAATAACTCACCGTAACCCCCCCTGCATTGGTAAGAATATCTGGAATAACCGCAACTTTCCGCTGTTCTAAGATCTCATCACCGGCAAAATCAATCGGACCATTGGCCACCTCAAAAATCACTCTGGCTTGAATATTGGCGGCGTTGTCCGCTGTTATTTGATTTTCCAGCGCGGCTGGGACCAGCACATCCACATCCAGCTCCAACAGTTCCGCATTGGTCACACTTTGATGTTCATGGATCTCACAGACAGAGCCCTGGCAATAGACCGCTTGCAGTTTACGAGCATGTTCTTTCTGCTGCTTAACACTGGGAATATCCAACCCTTCAGGTGCATAAATTCCACCTTGGGAATCACTCACCGCCACCACCCGATACCCTGCTTCATGGAGCAACAGAGCTAAAATAGAACCTGCATTACCAAACCCCTGCACGGCAATGGTAACCTGGGAAGGATCGGTATACCCCAGCTTAGGCAGCAAGGTCTGCATGGTAAAAAAAGCCCCGCGACTGGTCGCTTCATTGCGCCCTTGGCTCCCTCCCATGGCCAAAGGCTTACCGGTAATGACCGCTGGTTGTACTTTACGGGTAATAATATTGTACTGATCCAGCATCCACCCCATCACCATAGCGTTGGTATAGACATCCGGCGCCGGCACATCGATATCCGGGCCGATAAAATCTGCCATAGCATTAATATATCCCCGAGATAGCCGCTCCAACTCCATTTTGGAGAGCTCTTTCGGATTAACCGCCACCCCCCCTTTACCACCACCATAGGGAAGATCCAGAACGGCGCATTTAAAGGTCATCCAAAAAGCCAAGGATTGAACTTCATCCAAGGTCACATTGGGGTGAAAACGAATGCCCCCTTTGGTCGGGCCCCGCGTATCATCAAAGTGCACACGAAAGCCTTGAAAAACCTTTAGCTCACCACTATCCATACGGACAGGAATACGAGCAACCAAACTGGATTTTGGCATAGAGAGACGCTGCTGGGCATCATCAGATATCGTAATGTATTCCAGCGCCTTATTAAGTTGCTTCTCCGCATCATCCAGCAGTGTTTTAGACATGGTCAGGCCTCTCTATGGTTTTGAATAAATCGTTTTATTAAAAAAACAGACCAACCATAGGTGGCACACCCCTGCGGGAAGATCCATAAAAAAACGGATGGGCTAATGCCCATCCGTTTATATTCTTCTTTGATAACAGGTGCATTTTTACATGCCACTAACCTGACGTACCATCCCCATATTTCCATAGGTCTGCAGGGCACTGATAGGGCGTCCCAGTCGACCTTTAGGCTCCAGCGCCACCACGTTATCAGAGAGCTCATCAATAATGGCCTGGACATCTTCACGAGTTAAACGACGATCTCGATGCAGCTTAGTGCTACGGGTCACCAAAGGCTCAATGAATTTGATCCGGCGCATGGCTGTGGTTTCATTCACACCAAACCAGCTGCCAATGAGTTGATAGGTCACACGAGCACGGAAATAGAGCATTAAGGCCAAAACATGGTTTTCTAAGTCTGGCAGGCAGTAAGGGCGCCCGGATACTTTTTTCCGGTTCATACTACGGTCCCAGCTTGGACGTAGAGTTTCAATTTCAAGCTGCATCTCTTCGACGGTTAACCCCAAGAGCCGTTCAAAGAGCTGGGGGTTACGCTTGAGAATTTGATAATTAAAGACGGTAGAAGGGCGCACTGCATACATGTTTTATCTCCCAGTTTCGTCGCCCATATTTTAAGACTTGGGGGGGCGTCGATGTGTATCGCTAACTCAGAAATTTCTGAGGAAATCCCGTGTTTCATTAGGGATATACAGGGCAGAAACCGGGCCAAATTATCACATTTTCTAACATTCTAACTTTTCCATATACTTAAACTCATGATCCTGCATATCACAGAACATATGGACCCCTGTTAGGAGTTGAGCAACTTTTCTTTCCTGCATTATTATATATATATTTTACATAGCCTTAATGCTGTTTCGTATGCTAATCACTATGCGTTTTCTTACACCCCTTTAAAGGTCCCAACATTTCATATTTTTAAGTCGCCTACCTGCTCAGACTTCAACCTGCTGTCTGGGTCAATTTTGATCATTAAATGATGATTTATCTTTGAAGAAAGGGAAATCTCTTGATGGGGTGTAACGAGCCCGTTATCATCTATAGGTATGAAGATGAAAATATGTAGAAATACGCTTTATCCAGCAAAACGCTCCGCAGGTGGCTGCCCATGACTGGCGATCGTATGCACCAGACTTATGCGCCCATGTTCTCCGAACAATCGGAGCCACGATTGCACCCATTTTTCCAAAAAGCACTAAAACACGGGTATCACGCTCCCACCAATTTTGCGATTGGATGGGCGTTTGGTATGCACACTTTTAGCCTTTTTGTTACCAAAGACAGTAAGCCAAGTCGTTCATGCTTTACCTTAACCCCTAGGCTGTCTGAAATGTGGCACGTGTTAGAAAAAACCCGCAGACCTATGTGCAACTGCGGGGCAAACGGTGGCAACGGCATGTTCCGTTACCACACCAGAACCCATCTTTTTTAGTGTCGATCCCCTTCAAACAGGATCGATAACACTTGTAACCGGGAGGTTCCCATGTTTGAAGATCAGTTGCAGGCTGTTAACGAGTTAATTTCAAGCAATAGCGAGTTCAAAGCCCTGCACGACAGACATCATGAGCTGGACGAAAAAATCTCTGAGCTGTCTTCCGGCCCCATTGATGACTTCACCCTGGAAAAGATGAAAAAAGAAAAATTGATGTTGAAGGATCAAATGGCCTCGCTGCTGGCTGAGCACACCCAATAATTGGTCCCATAAAAAAGGGAGCGCCATGCGCTCCCTTTTTTTCCTCAATCACTGGAACTTGCCCCCCACTATAAAGGGTCAAATTTCTTGTATCCATAAAAACAAACTATCGGTTTATTGATTTTTTTCATCATAAACCGTATGTTTTTCCTGTTTTTCTGGGAAATGATTTCAAATTCCCCTATGTTGGATTGTACAAAATAAAAAAATAACATAACCATCAAAATTGGTATTGGTCAGGAGGAAGATCCCATGTCCAAAGGTAACGCTTCCCTTTTTAATCCAGAAACCTGGGTCGAAAGTTCGGTTCTGCCTGAGCTGGCAAAATCCGACCACACTCTGGCCAAGAATTTTTTGGTGCAAGTACTGGATGACCTTTTGGCCAATCAGTCACTTAACCGTGCAGCATGGTGCGATGTCACAGCCATGGGTCATCTATTTGGGCTGTTTCAAGCCCATTTACTGGCTAAATCAGATGCCGTCAAACTTCACGTTAGCCAACAACAACTCCACGACAGTGATCTGGAAGATGTCGTTTCTGTTCAAGAAGGCACCCGGATTTTCATCCATCTTCACGATACCCCGTTTATTCTCGATACCGTCCGAAACTATCTAAAACAGAGCAAGCTGACCATCTACGCCCAGGCGCACACAACGGTACACGTTAAACGTAACCGTGCGGGAGAACCCTCTGCTCTAACAGCGCGGGACAGCCGTGGGTTCCGTCGTGAGATGGTGATCCTTATTTTAACGGAAATGGTTGATGATGAGCATCTGGCCAAAATTCAGGAAGAGCTGCAGGCTGTTCTGACCTCCGTCAAGCGTTCTGTCGATGATTTTGAACAGATGCAAAAACAGGTATTGGAGCAAGCGCAACATCTGGATGCCGATCAGTTAACAGAAGAGGCTGGCTTCTTCCGTTGGATGGCCGATGAGAACTTTGTCTTCATGGGCACCCGTTCGATCATTGCCACAGCTGATAAATTAAAAATTGATCAATCGATCCCTTCTCAAGGGGTCTTACGTGGGCGGGACTCTAAAGATCTTTTAGATCGCATTATGCCCGGTATGCGGGAGGAGATTGAACAGATCCTCAACTTACTGGTGGAGCGTCATGGTCAAGACAAGACCCCCAAACTGGCCGTTGAGTATTGTGAACACGGAAAATCGATTATCTATGCCTCGGAAGGTGTCGACTTTGTTGTTCTACTCCGCCCCCCCTGCAAAGACCAACCAGACCCTGTGCTTACCCTTATTTTAGGCCGTTTCTCACGAACAGGCTTGGCCAGTCGAGCCTCCGGTATCCCCATCTTATCCAAACGTCTTGAAGAGACACTGGCACTATCAGGGTATTCAGAGGGCAGCTATTTACACCATGAGTTCCGCAGTCTTTTTGACCGTATGCCCCTGCGTGAGCTGTTCTACTCCAATAGCGAAGTGATCACCGACCAGATCAAACAGGTTCTGGTCATGGAAGGGGATAACGATGTGCGGGTTTTGGCTCGACTGGGCCACTATGGAAACTA
Source organism: Magnetococcus sp. PR-3 (assembly GCF_036689865.1). NCBI lineage: Bacteria > Pseudomonadati > Pseudomonadota > Magnetococcia > Magnetococcales > Magnetococcaceae > Magnetococcus > Magnetococcus organivorans. The sequence goes on along the minus strand of NZ_JBAHUQ010000022.1, from coordinate 84,235 downwards.
TGTCTCCGTACTCACAGCCATGGCCCGTAGTCGCTACCATCCCCGTTTGGAAAAACAGATTGCTGCACTCTACTCCAAGCAGTTGGATTTCCCCATCTCATCAGTAAACAGTACCGCCAGCGGTTCGGTACATACCGTGGTCTGTTATGCCAACCATGAACCGGGTAAGCCTTTTGGGTTTAACCGCACCGCCATTGAAGCCCAAGTACGCCGCTTGGTCATGACATGGGAAGACCACCTGCGTGAAGAGCTCTTGGCAGACTATGCCCCGCGGATGGCTTTTCAACGGTATAACCGTTACAGCAGTGCCTTTACCGTACTCTACAAGGAAGCCACACCGCCCAGTCAGGCGGTTATGGATATTGAAATGCTCGATAAGCTGGTGGAAGGCGCTCCCTTTACCAGCCGCGTTGCCCACTACCCTAGCGGTCAGGTATTTATCAAACTCTACGCCCGCACACCGGCTATGCTGACCCGCATTGTGCAGACCTTTGATAATTTTGGGATCAGCTGCCTTCATGAATTTTCTTCCGCTGCAACACTGGAAGATGGCAGCAGCCTGACCATTCAACGTTTTGAAGTCGGCGGTAGCAGCGCCCAGCTCAATAGCCTTCTTAACCGGGCTGATCTGTTCTGTGAAGCGCTGGATGCGGTTCAGGATGATGCGATCCTGGATGATAAATTAAACAAACTTGCTTTGATTCAGGGTTTTCACCCTAAAGAAGTGATGTTGATGGTGGCACTGCGTCAGTATCTCTTACAGATACGCCCTGAGCTTTCGACCAAAAAGCTCAATCGCGTGCTACTTGAGCACCACGCCTTAGCCAAGAACATTCTCGCTCTGTTTATTGCACGCTTTGACCCGCTACTGGAGCGGGGACGTAAAAAACGCATCAAGGAAGTCCTGGACGGCTTGGAAGAAGGATTGCAAAAAGTTAGTAATCTTCAAGATGATCAGGTTCTGCGCGCCCTTGCCAATGTGGTTGAGAGTATTTTACGTACCAACTTCTACCAAGTTGGTGGCAGTAACGGCATCTCTTTGAAGATAGACTGTTCTGCCATTGACCAGATGCCTTCACCACGCCCTTGGCGAGAGATTTTTGTACTCAGCCCCCATATGGAAGGGGTGCATCTGCGTGGTGGTCGGGTGGCTCGTGGGGGGTTACGCTTCTCGGACCGACTGGAAGATTTCCGCACTGAAATCCTTGGGTTAATGAAAACCCAGATGGTCAAAAACAGTATTATTGTCCCCATTGGCGCTAAAGGTGGGTTTATTGTTCCCCGTATTGGTGAAATTGCCCCTAATAAGCGCAAGGGCTGGGTTGAAGAGCAGTACAAGAGCTTTATCCGTGGCCTGTTGGATATTACAGATAACCGCGTGGATGGTACCATTGTACATCCAGATGACGTCATTCGTTATGATGAGGCTGACCCCTACTTGGTGGTGGCCGCTGACAAAGGAACCGCAACCTTCTCCGACATCGCCAATGGTGTTGCAGAGGATGAGTATGGTTCCTGGCTGGGCGATGCTTTTGCATCCGGTGGATCCTATGGATATGACCATAAAAAAGTAGGCATTACCGCACGGGGTGCATGGGAGTGTATCCGTCTGCACTTTGCTGAACAGGGACATGATATTGATCACGACCCCTTCACCGTTGTCGGCATTGGTGACATGAGTGGTGATGTGTTTGGTAACGGGTTGTTGGCGACCCGCCAGATCAAACTGGTCGGTGCGTTCAACCATATGCATATCTTCCTGGACCCTGATCCAGATACCGAAAGCAGCTATGAAGAGCGAGACCGGCTGTTTAAGATGGGGCGCTCCACCTGGGAAGATTACAATCAGACTCTGATCTCTGAAGGCGGTGGGGTCTTTAACCGCTCGGCAAAAGCGATCACCCTAAATAAAACCCTGAAAACACTGCTGGACACCAAGGCGGAATCTCTGTCTGGTGAGCAGGTCATCCAGAAGCTGCTCACCTCTCGTGTGGATCTTGTTTATAACGGTGGTATCGGCACCTATGTGAAGGCCCGTTCAGAGACCCACATTGATGTCTCTGATAAAGCCAATGATACCGTGCGGGTGGATGCCCACCAGATGCGGTGCCGTATTATTGGTGAAGGGGGCAACTTGGGGGCCACCCAGAAAGCACGCCTTGAGTTTGCCATGGCCAAGGGTCGGGTCAATACCGATGCTGTGGATAACTCTGGCGGTGTGGACATGAGCGACCATGAGGTGAACCTAAAAATCCTCTTCGCGCACCTGGAGCAAATTGGTGAACTCCCCTCCCGTCAGGCTCGCAACGACCTTCTAGCCCACCTCACAGAGATTGTTGCAGAACAGGTATTGGAAGATAACCGCCTGCAACATATGGCCATTAGCCGTGATGAACTGCTCAGTAGCCGCACGCCAGAAGTGTATCTAGAAGGACTGGATATTTTGGAGGCGGTGGCTGGGCTTAATTTTGAAGAGGAAGATGTACCAGTACGTGAAGTGTTGACAGAGCACATGGAAAACCAGCCCATGCCCAGACCCCTGCTGGCCATTATGCTCGGTTATACCAAGCTGTTTGCCTATAGTGAACTGTTAAAAAGTGATGTCGTTGATCTGTTCTTCTTCGAACGCTATTTGGTGGATTACTTCCCACACCAGGTCGCCAGAGACTATGGCCAGGAACTGACCAAACACTTCCTTAAACGTGAAGTTGTTGCCACCAGCATCACCAACCGGGTGGTCAACCAGACAGGTGTTGGTCCTTTATTGGCAACCTACAACAAGGTTCGCCGTGCGCGCACAGATGTTCCACCACTGCCCATTTTGTTCAAAGCTTACGTTATTGCTGAGAATATGGTCGATGCCCCAGCCTTCCGTGCTCAAGTTCATGGGCTTGATAACAAGGTCTCCGCCGCGGTCAAGTATCAGGTCTTGGCAGATATGGAGGCTGTTCTGCTCCATTTGGCAGCCTGGATGCTTACCCATCTTTCCAGTGACCGCATTACCGTTGATGTGATCAACCTCTACGGAAAGGTAATTGGCGCCTTCCAAGAGCGGTTGTGGGACTCCCTGCCCGATCTACTTTCACCAGACCGTGTGAATGAGCATGGTAAACGCCGTAAACAGCTGGTTAAGATGGGGCTTTCTGAAGAGCTGGCAACAGATACAGTGCTTCTACCTTATATGAAAGATGCCATGACGATCTTACATATTAAGGAGGCCCTGCATGTACCCTTTGAACCGGTTGGGCATCTCTATATTCGCGTGGATGACTACTTTGGGATCTCGTGGATTGAGGAGAATTTACAGCAGATCCGCCACCGAGATATCTGGGGCCGCATGAACTTGGAAAATGTGCGTAAAGAGCTGTGGGAAACCCGCACCCGACTGGTGAAAAAAATCATCTCCTTCAAACGTCAGAACGAATCGGTTGGAGATGCCTTCCAGAGCTATATTAACGAGGTAACTGGGGCCAAAGATGAGTATATGGCGCTCTATTCTGAGTTAAAAGCACAGACCAAGCATGATCTTCTCCCCCTATCTGTTCTGGTCCGTAAGCTCAGAGAGCTACTGCTGCATGAACAAGTAGAAGAGTATTAAGAGAACAAGGCTGGGGGTCGGTGTGCACACAACTGGCCCCCAGCAGTTATCTATCCAGCGTGACACTTCCAAACCCCATTAAAAAGCCAGCTGCTGAACCCTCAACCGTGCTTTCCTGGGTATGAGCCCCATCACCATCTGTAACTATGGGGTGGGTTTGACCACCTGCCACAGAATATCCATCTCTTTAATCACATTCACATGACGCTCAGCCTCTTGCTGAATTTCTTGCGAGGTCATCTCTCCGGCACGTAATTTGGCATCCCATTCTGGGCTGTAATAATAAACCACCCGTTTGATCTCAAAATCCACATCCAGTATATGTGCAAGAGGGGTATTACCAAACCCTTGGGCAAGCCATGAATCGATCTGTTTTTTAGAGAAAAGAGCCAGCCCTTCAGGCAGTATCGGCCTAACATGAGTAGGATCCCCAAGATAATCCTTGTGCCAAGGGTGCGGCACACGAATCTCAATTTGCGCACCGTCACGACATACCCGGTAGAGCTCCTGAATAATACGAAAGAAGGTCTGACTCTCCCGCCCCAAATGTTCCATAACATGGGACAGAGAAACAGCATCAGCACAACTCTCCGGCCACGGCCAGGGGAAGGTTTCTAAATCATGACGAAGATCGGGAGATCCGTACAGATCGACATTGATATAACCGGGGAGCTTTCGTGCCCCACACCCCAGGTTTAGTTTGATTGGCTGATCCATCTCTACACACCCTTATTCGTGCTACACATGCAGCGGTTTATCTGTGGCCGCCAATAATGCTTCATGCAGAGCCTCCCCAAAGGATGGGTGTGGCATAACCATCTGGTGAAGAAGCTTCAAACCATCTTCAGCCATCATAGCTGTCATGGCAGGAAGAAGATGTTCAGCCCCTGCGCCACCAACCACATGGGCCCCTAAGAGTTGATGACTCTCAGCATCGGTCACCAATTTAATGAGACCATCCGTCTGCCCTTGTGCTTTAGCGCGCCCACTGGCCATAAATGGAAACTGACCACACTTAACCTGATGACCTGCTTGCTTGGCCTGTTGTTCGGTCAACCCCACCATTGCCAACTCCGGGTCGGTATAAACCACAGCAGGCATCGGCCCCATGGGGGATAAGGGCTGGCCAGCCAAAAACTCAGCAACGCGCACACCTTCTGCAGTTGCCCGGTGGGCCAACTGCGGGCCGGGAATCAGATCACCCACGGCATAGAGACCCGGCAAGGAGGTGGCATAATTCTCATCCACAGACAACCGCCCCCCCTCTTGTTTAACCGCTAAGGCCTCAATACCGGCCACACGGGGTTCTGCTTGACGTCCAACCGCAACTAAAACGCGGTCACCATCCAACATCAAGGTCTCCCCTTTCGCATTTTCACAGGTCACCGCGGCACGATCTCCACCGCGAACCACCTTTATCACGTTATGATTCACCAAAAACTCAATACCATGCTGCCGCAAACCTCGTTTGGCGGTACGGGCGATGGTGGCATCCCACCCTGGAAGAATCTCCTTCTGCGCTTCAATGACCGTAACCTGCGCCCCAAGCCTTACCCAAATAGAGGCTAACTCCAACCCTACAGCGCCCGAGCCAATGACAATTAAATGCTCAGGGACACGGGTTAAGGCAATGGCCTGTTGAGATGTAATAACCACCTCACCATCAACGGGCATGGCGGATGGTACCACCGGTCTACCCCCTGTTGCCAAAAGTACCGATGTGGCTTTTAGCTGTTGCGATAGCCCCTCTTGAGTCAGGGTAACTTCTCCCGCCCCTGTGAGGGTTGCTGTGCCCTGCTGATAGTGGACCCCATATTTTTTAAAGAGACTCAAAATGCCTTTGCGCAAATGCTCAACAACCGCCTCTTTGCGCCCTTGCATGCGGGCAAGGTTGACACGCATCTCCCCAACTTCAATACCATGTTGATCCGCTTGATCACGAATTTGAGTGTATAAGTGGGTTGAAGCCAACAAAGCTTTAGTTGGTATACACCCAGCGTTTAGGCATGTTCCACCTGGATGTGGTGCTTTTTCTACACATAAGACAGAGAGCCCCAGTTGTGCCGCACGAATGGCAGCAGGATATCCACCCGGACCAGCCCCAATCACAATCAGATCCCATTGCTCAGACACACGCTTTCTCCCCGATTAAATCCAGACCTCTGTCGATCAACAGGCGGGCAATCCTTTAAAGCCATGGACGACATATTGACCCCATTATCCCCATCATGCAGTATGAAAGGTAGGGAACATGATTTTAAAACCTATTTTTCACTTTTTTCGAAAAACTGACTAAAGATTTTCGTACAACAACCGATACTATTCGATGAAGGACACTCTTTTACGCAGATTATTCGTTGCAAACTTTCTGTGTTCTGCGTACATTCATGGAAGAAGTAACCCTTAATACCGATGAAAAGGTGTCATCATGAGCGTTCAAGGCACAGGACAGATCCTGGATAACGCCGTCAATCGTGGCGAACAAAAGATTACAGATGCTTCAAAAGAGGCCTCTGCTGAGGTTCAGGGTGAGCGTATTCGCTCAACAGGTCAGCAGGAAGGACAACGGGTTGCTCAAGAAGCCCAATCAGACTCAGGGTCCTACCGACTGACCATCTCGGAACAGGGACGTGCTATGCAAAAAGGGGAGATGTTACACCCCACTCCACGCATGCTCCGCTGAACACTTTTGCCACACAAGCTGTTTCAACGGTTGCTGCATACAGATCGCCACACCAATTTGGGGTGGCGATCTCTTGTATTTAAGGGGTTGAATGTAGGGGCAACCTATGAAATAACAACGGGGTAACTTAGCATAGCTTTGAGGCCTGCATAGACAGACCTGACAGGTATTTAGCCACGCATTGATCACCTATTTTTATGTGCCTTAACATATCCATAGAGCCATGGCACACCATATGGGTATAAATCAAACGATCGTACCTGAAAGCGCCCCAGCCCTTCACTATGCTGACGTGTTTAGAAAATAATGATCTGAAAGGCCATCCTTTCATTGACTGGAATTGACGTATGCGACGTTTTGGGATTTTTTCTTCCAAGCTGAAAACACCCTATCTTTGGGCTTTTTTTCTCGTAGGTGTGTTCTGTATAGGTACTCTACAACCACTGCAAGCCTCCATGCGCTTGGAACCATCGCACTTAGCGGAAATTCTGGAACAAGCGCGAACAGATGTGGCCAACCAACGCCTCTCCACGCCGGTTGGGAACAACGCCCTTTATAAAATCCGTCGCATCCTTGCCCATCAGTCGGATCATCCAGAAGCCTTAGAGCTACTGCGTCAAGCGGCTCACATCTATGTTGATCTCTCTACAGCCCTGATTAATCAAGGCAATCCTGATGGTGCCGTCAATTATGCTTTTCTGGCACTTTCTCTATTTCCAGAAGATGCCAAAGTACGCCAGCTTGAGCGAGATTTATCCCCCTCCTACCGAGAGATGGTCAAACAGTTTCGAAGCAGTTGGATCGCAGAAACACTCTCCAATGGGGACATCAACCTGACGGAAGACCGTTTGACCCGTCCCGCTGAGCGAAATGCACTCTACCGTTACCGTCAGGTGCTGGAAATTGAGCCTGAAAACAGCCGTGCTTTAAAAGGCATGAGACGGGTTGCAGACCGTTTACAGCTTTTAAGCCAAGAGCCCGGCTTGAACAAACAAACCGCTCGCTCTTTAGCCGAAAAAGCGCAATGGATTGAACAAAACCATGCTGCGTTACCTCAATCTGCTCACCCTAAATTGAGGAGCAAAGAGGTTGCGCCACGACCACGTCAGGAAGCCCCACAACCAGCTGAGGCCGTGTCAGTAAAAAAACCAGCACCCAATAAAACCCAACCTTTAAAGCGCACGACTGACCAAGCACCGGCCCAAGAGGCGAAAGCTGTGGTCAACAACACCACAGCAACCACGCCTCAATCAGCCAAACCAATCAAGGTCGACCCTTTAAAGAAAGAGCAGATCTCTAAACTTTTACAAAAAGCGGAAAAGTCCATGCAACGGGAACGTATGACCGTTCCTTACCATTTAAGCGCGCTTTTCCATTTTCGTCAGACCCTGGAACTTGATAAAGATAACCGTCAAGCTAAAGAGGGCATGCAGCGAATTGTTTTACATCTCATAAAACTGGCCAAACAGAGCCCGGATAAACACACGGCTGAGATCTATATACGCCGCGCGCACAGTATTTTGCCTCAACATCCCGCAGTGGTGCAGGCCTTATTCCCAACAAAAGCCAAACCTAAAGATGTTGTAAGCGAGCCTGTTAAACAGCCAGAACCAGTGGTCGACCCTCCGCAAAAAGCCAATAACTGGGTACCCAAACTGCTGAACGAAGCCGAAAGATATTTGGCCAATGATCGCCTAACCCGGCCTAAAGGTAAAAATGCGTTGTTTCGTTTTAGGCAGGTATTGGAGGTTGAGCCGAACAACCTTGTGGCACAAACCGGGATTAAACGTGTTGCAGCCCGTTTACTCAAACTGGCCGAGCAAGAGGTCCTGACCACCCCCAAACGGGCTTTAAAGTACCTGCGTAAAGCTCATCTGTTGGATGGTGGCAACTCGGATATTATCGATTTTTACAACCGGATCTCTCAACTCCCGGAGCTGGCGGGCTCCCCGCCCCTGGCAGGTATGGCATCACCGGTTGCTGCACAGAAACAGATCCCCATAAAAGCAGAACCTCTGGATGAAATGGGGCTGTTCCTTAATAAAGGTCGTGACGCGCTGTTTAATGACCGCTTAACCATGCCCCCCCGTAGAAATGCACAATTTTACTTTGCGCGCATCCTACAACTGGACCCAACCAACCCAGATGCTGTAGATGGCTTAAGGGGTGTATCAGACCGCTTGGTTGAACTGGCACAACGCGCAGGCACCAGCATGGTTAAAAAACGTATGATGCTCGAAAAATCACGGGCCATATTAAGTATGATTGGGGATAGTGAAGTCACACCGATCACTACCACTACGCCCCCCCCACCCCCCGAGCAAACAGCTCAAACCGCAGCGCCCAACACACCGGCCACGCCCGTAATCGCGCCCAGTCAAACAAGTGCACCTGTGCAAAAGCTGGAAAGCTGGACGGAAGAAAAAACAGGGATGCGCTTTATTCACCTTCCCGCAGGCTGTTTTAATATGGGTAGCGATCAAGGTGAGGATGATGAAAAACCCATTCACCGAGCCTGTATTGAGAGTTTCTGGATGGGCCAGTTTGAAGTCACCCACAAACAGTGGCGTATTATTATGGGGGTTAGCAGCAACCCTTCCAAAAAAGCCATCAGTGGGGATCACCCCGTCAATGACATATCCTGGATCGAAACCGGCGAGTTTATTGAAAGACTAAACCTCGTTTCAGGCCACACTTTCCGCCTGCCGACCGAAGCAGAGTGGGAGTATGCATGCCGAAGTGGTGGTAAAGATGAAATTTGGTCTGGCAGCAACATGCCACACCAGGTTGCTTGGATTAATCTTCCCGGTGAACAGCTATCCACGACACAACCTGTGGGACGGAAGACACCCAACGGCTTTGGCCTTTTTGATATGTCAGGTAATGTTTATGAATGGGCTGAAGATTGGTACAACACCAACTTCTACGCCAACGCCCCTGAGCGCAACCCCATCAACCGTAAAGAAGCCAGACACCGTATTCTGCGTGGTGGCGCTTGGATTACCAAAGCTAAGCAGTCCCGCTGTACAGACCGTGAATGGCTAGATCCCAATGGGCGTTTTGATGTAACGGGCTTCCGTCTGGTCTGGGTCCAATAGAGTAATTACTCAGGTTTGGGGAACCGTTAGCATGAATCGGCAATCATAGGGTATACAACATCACTAACAGAATAGGGCTCGGCAACCTTCTGACTGGTCAACAGAAAGAGGGAAGAACACCTATCTGATTGGATTAAAGATCATGAAATTAAATCATCTCCTGATGATCTTAGCAGCCATATTTGTCATCTCCCCTCTCCTACATAGTGTTGAGGGCAACGGCATACTGCACCTGCTGTTTATGGGGTTTCTTTTCTGGGTTGGGTGGCAGCTGATAAAAAACAACCCTTTCACCCCCAAACAAGGTGACGATGACCCTAACAACCCCTTCCGTTTTGGAGCTGACGAGCAGGATGCCCGTCAGGATCAAGAGGAACCGACGCCACATTTGCAACGTCATGCCGAGCCTGAAAAACCACACCAGGATCTCTTTGATGATGAAGCTGCCCATGACGAACCTGAGACAGAAGATGTCCGCAGCCGTGTGCTCGCTCAGCTACAGATGGATAAGCTTAAAGGTCAGCAATCCACCATCTGGCATGTAACCCCTAACTTTGTCAGTAAAATGGGGCAACAGGTGGGGCGTTTTAAAGAGACCCCCATTCCCGAATGGATTGAAACCTCGGATGGTAAAATGGCTGAATTTACCGGCATTACCGATATCCGCTTACCCAAAGAGTGTGCATGCCTAGAGCTTATCGATCGTAAAGAGCTTATTATTCCTCCTGGCTTGGTCTACACCGTCACGTAACCACCTTCAGTTTCTCTTTCCTAGCCAATCGAACAAAAGTACCCCACGGGGTGCTGCGTGCTAGAGGCTTGAGATCAAATAGGCTATGATGGGGTTTTTTCATGACCTTACGATCTGAGACCAATTTGCGCACCTTATGAGCACCCCAAAACATACCCCCATGATTGCCCAGTACCTTAAGATCAAGGCCGCCTACTCGGAGACCTTACTGTTCTTTCGTATGGGTGATTTTTATGAGCTATTCTTTGAGGATGCCAAACAAGCTGCGGAAGCGCTCAATATTGCCTTAACCACCCGAGGCAAATCAGCGGGTGACCCTATTCCCATGGCAGGGATACCTGTGCATGCACTGGATAACTATCTGCACAAATTAGTCACATCTGGTTTTAAAGTGGCCATTTGTGAACAGATGGAACCCCCGGGAAAGAATAAGGGACCTGTGCGGCGTGAGGTTGTCCGTACCGTTACGCCGGGCACCTTAACAGAAGAGAACCTTCTAAGCGCGTGCGAGAACAACTATCTGGTCAGCTATCAACCTGCGTCCAAAAAACAGCCCCACGCCCTCGCGGCTCTCGATCTATCCACCGGTGAGTTTTTTACCCTTACGTTGGAGAATCACGATCATGTCGCCGCAGAGATTTCCCGTCTGGAACCCGCAGAGTTATTAATCCCAGATACGTTGGACGATATTGAAGGGCTCAAAAGCTGGCAAAAATGCCTAACACGTCGGGGTAGCTGGTCTTACGATGCTCACGAGGGTAGCCGAGTTCTGCTTGAACATTTTTCAGTTAAAAATCTAGAGAGTTTTGGGGTTGAGGATAGCCCAGCTTGCCAAGCAGCATGCGGTGCACTCATTCACTACTGCCGAGAAACTCAAAAAGAGGCCCTACCTCACATCACCGGACTTGCCCGCCTGCATCAGCAGGAAGGGATGGTGCTGGATGAAACCTGCCGGCGCAACCTGGAACTCAATTTCAGCCTTAAGGATGGCAGCCGCAAGATCAGTCTACTTGGCATTATGGATCGTTGTGTCACCTCTATGGGGAGTCGGCTGCTGGCACAGTGGATCAACCGCCCCTTGCAGTCGGTAGCGGCCATTGCGACTCGACAGGAGAGTGTCTCCTGGCTACGGGAGAATCTGGCAACCTACCAATCTATGCGTGATCAGCTTAGGCAGGTTCACGATCTGGAGCGTTTTTTAAGTCGGATTGCCCTTCGCCGTGCTGGCCCCAGAGATCTTGGTGGGCTTCGCCAAACCTTACATCGCCTGCCTGAACTGTACGATGCACTGACCCCTGCTCAAGGGCAAACGCTGGCGGTCCCTAGCCTATTAAGGGTACTGGCCGATCACTTCACTGGCCATGAGACCTTAGCCAAACAGTTGGCAGAGCAACTGGCAGAGGAGCTGCCCTTACAGCTTAAGGACGGCAATGTCATCCGCCCTGGCTATGATGAGGAGCTGGATAAACTCCGCAGCTTGGGCAAAGATGGTAAAGGCTTTTTAGCGCAACTTGAGGCTGATGAACGGGAAAAGACAGGAATCCCCAGCCTAAAAGTCAAATATCATCGGAGTTTTGGTTATACCCTAGAGGTCACCAAAACCCACTTGGATAAAGTGCCTGAACGCTACATACAGCGTCAAACCATGACCAACGCAGTGCGTTATGTCACAGAAGATCTAAAAACCTACGAAGAGCAGGTACTGACTGCTGAAGAGAAGATGCTTCAGCGCGAGCAGAGCCTGTTTGAAGCCATTGCAGAGCAGGTTGCTGGCCATGCAGAGGCTCTGCAAGCCACGGCTAAGGCAGTCGCGACACTGGATGTCCTGGTAAACTTTGCTCACCTGGCCGAACAGAATAATTACTGCCGACCGTTGGTTCAGGAAGGCACCATCATTGAGATCAACCAGGGCCGCCACCCAGTGGTTGAGCAGTTTTCGGAAGAGCCCTTTGTTCCCAATGATATCCGCTTGGATACTAAACAGCGTACAGGCCTGATCACAGGCCCCAACATGGCCGGTAAATCAACCATTATGCGCCAAGTTGCGCTGATTGTTTTAATGGCCCATACCGGTGCATGTGTCCCGGCAGAATCCGCCAAGATAAGCCGTGTCGATCGTATCTTTACCCGCGTTGGTGCCTCCGATGATCTGGCTGGTGGACGCTCGACCTTTATGGTGGAGATGACCGAAACGGCCCATATTTTACACCATGCCACCGATGCTTCTTTGGTTATTTTGGATGAAATTGGGCGAGGGACCTCGACCTATGATGGACTATCCATCGCGTGGGCTGTTGCCGAACATATTCATGTACGCTGTAAAGCCAAAACCCTGTTTGCCACCCATTACCATGAACTGACAGCATTAGAGTCCCAACTGGATGGGGTGTTTAATTTGACGGTTGAAGTAAAGGAGTGGCAGGATCAAATTCTGTTCCTGCACACCATCACCCGGGGTGCCGCAGACCGTAGTTATGGCATCCATGTCGCGCAATTGGCAGGACTGCCCAAATCGGTTACCCGGCGTGCACGGGAAGTCCTGGCTGATCTTGAGGAAAATGCGGTACAACATCCCGGTCACCCTGGCCAACCGGATCAGGAAGAACCGGTGTTTCAACCGTATCAACTTACGCTTTTTGGGGATCCTCCGCCCTCTCCTGCTCTCAAAGAGCTGAAGGGGATTGATCCCGATGAACTGACGCCCAAAGAGGCGTTAGAGGCACTCTACAGGCTTAAGGAGTTACTCTGAATCATGTTTACTCTGAGGTTTGTTAAATGGTTTTTAACAGTCATCCCCCTCTTTTTATTGGTGGGATGCTCCAGCACTCCGGCACCTCCTGTCGTCGTGGAGCAAGTGACCTCTCCGCCACCCAACCGTGTCGTTTTAAACTGGCGTACAAGAGAAGATGCCAACCGCAACCGCGCGGCACATGTTCAGGTATGGCTTCATCAGTCCCAACCTCAAGGGCAACAATGGCAAACCTTTTGGCAAAAGGCTATTGACCAACGCCTACCCGAGCAGGCTGCCACCGTAGCCAACCAGGTTGTCCGCTATCATTTAACCAGCATGCTTAACCAGGATGGTTCTCTTCTGACAATGGTATTGCGTCAAGCTGGTAAGGATAAAACCGTTTGGGTGGGTAACATGCCTGCTACCCCCCACAATGGCACCCAAGTAACGACCCAAGCCTTGGGTTGGATTGAGCGTTTTCTGACTGAGCAAGAACACCCAGTCACCCATTTTACATGGCAAGACACGCCGTTAAGCCAAGGGGTTGAGGTTATTCAGGCCTCGCTCAACCCCAGCACCTCAGGCATGGGTACACCACGCAATTTAGAAGAAAAAGCCGATGCCGAAATGGGTAAACGGACCCATCGCCATAAAGATCCTGATTCACATAAAGCAATCCCGTCTGAAACAAAACGGCAGCCTGCTACTAAGCCGAGTGTTATCACTGAGCAAACGGCAACGTCACAACGTGTTGAAAAACGCCGTTATGCCATTCAAGTGGAGTCTGACCGTAGCCCTTCCCTCGCTGAAAACAGCCGTGTTGCCCTGGAAAATCTAGGGTTACCAGCTTATGTTACCCCCACGAAGAGTGGCGATTGGTACCTTGTGCGGGTCGGCCCTTTTTTTGAAACACCTAAAGCACAAGCCGCATACGACACACTAAAACGTCATAAGATGTGGCAGAAAAAAAGCCTATACCCCGTGATTAATGGCCGCACGCGCTTTGAACCCAAAGCCGACGCCCTGTGGCACTAACCAAAGGGAAATCTTATGCCTATCTATCCTTTTGAAGGACGTTGGCCAAAAATTGACCCAACCGCTTTTGTTCACCCTGATGCCGTCATCATTGGTGATGTTGAGATTGGTCCTGAGAGCTCCATTTGGCCAGGCGTGGTTGTACGGGGGGATGTTAACTATATCCGTATCGGCGCCCGAACCAATGTGCAAGATGGAAGTGTCTTACATGTAACCCGCCCTAAACCCCACAAACCTGAGGGACTACCCCTGATACTTGGGGATGATATTACCATTGGGCACCGGGTGACCCTTCATGCATGCACCTTAAATAATGGGTGCATGGTGGGGATGGATGCCACGGTCATGGATGGTGCCACCATAGAAAGTGGAGCCATGGTCGCAGCGGGAACCATGGTGACCCCTGGAAAACAGGTTCAAACAGGGGACTTATGGATGGGCAGTCCGGCCAAACGGTTACGTGAGCTACGAGATAGTGAGGGGGAAGAGATAACCTCAACCACCACGAACTATGTCAGGTTGGGCCAACAGTACCGTAAAGAGCTGGCGGAGCTGGATAAGAAATAGTGTTAGAGTCCCCACTGATGGGGACTTTTTTTATTTGGGGGGAGAATTGCCATGATTGATGGGTTTGCCTTATTTAGCCTTATTTTGTTGGCTGTTATTATTCTATTGATTTTTATGGGGGTTAAAACCGTACCCCAGGGCAACCAATACACCGTTGAACGCTTTGGTAAATTCACCAAAACCTTACGTCCAGGTCTCAACCTGATCATTCCTTTTATTGATATGGTTACGTATAAGATCAATATGCGTGAACAGGTTTTGGATATTGAGGCGCAAAGCGTCATCTCCAGCGATAATGCCGTGGTACAAGCAGATGGTGTGGTCTTTTATCAAATTGTGGATGCCGCCCGCTCCAGTTATGAGGTCAATGACCTTAAGCTGGCCATGCGTAACCTCTGCATGACCAACATCCGATCTGTACTGGGTGCGATGTCCCTTGATCAAATGCTCTCTAACCGGGAAGAGATCAATGGCAAGCTGTTAGGGGTTATTGATCAGGCTACTGACCCTTGGGGAGTAAAGGTGACCCGTGTGGAGATTAAGGATCTTGATCCACCACTGGATTTGGTGGAAGCCATGAGCCTGCAGATGAAGGCCGAACGAACCAAACGAGCCCAAATTTTAGAAGCTGAAGGTACCCGCCAAGCAGAGATTTTAAAGGCTGAAGGGGAAAAACAGGGGGCTATTTTAAAAGCAGAAGGTGCCCGTGAGGCTGCGTTTCGTGAAGCAGAAGCCCGGGAACGCTTGGCAGAGGCTGAAGCCAACGCCACAAAAATGGTCTCCGAAGCCGTTAGAAATGGTGATGTTCAGGCGCTCAACTACTTTGTGGCAACCAAATATACAGATGCCCTTCAAAGCATCGCCAGCTCTGAGAATGATAAAGTGATCATGTTACCCCTGGAAGCTTCCTCCCTTCTGGGTTCATTAGGTGGGATTGCAGAGCTGGCCAAATCGGTCAAAGGGGATTAAGCATGAGTCTCATTGCAGATATCGCCCCCCACTGGGCTTGGATGATTGTAGGGCTGGTACTCATTGGCTTGGAGCTCTTTGTCTGGAGTACCTTTTTATTGTGGATGGGCATCTCTGCTTTTTTGGTGGGTAGCCTTGTTTACTTTATTCCGGAGTTTCCCTGGCAATGGTCTGTACTGCTCTATGGGATCCTCTCACTGATCTCCACCTATGTTGGCCGCAAGCTGTTTAAACCAGCAGAAGCAGGGGACCACAATGGCCTGAATGAACGGGGTCATCGTATGCTTGGTCAGGTTTACCTGGTCGAAGAGGCCATCACCCATGGACGGGGAAAAGTACGTATTGGTGATAGTTTATGGCTGGCCCAAGGTCCTGATTGTGAGGTCGGTACCCCCGTAAAAGTCATGGATGTACAAAGCACAACATTAATGGTCGAACGGGCTGAATAGAGCCGTGCATTTTATAGTTGGGAGGGTACCCGCCCCTCCCAAATTCCCTACCTAAAACCACGTTTAGGCACCACATATTCCATAATTGGGCAGAATGTTCTGTAACAGATGAAAGCGATGGGCTTTCATCGCATCGTGAAAAAGCTTCCAGTTACTGGTCAAAAAGCCATCAGGATAATCGTAAGATGGCTTGGTGGTATCCCCCCCTACCCCCAAAATGTCATATTTCCAGCCTCCAGGGTTCTCACCGATCACATATACAGGGCGCTCTCCCTTCATCTCGCCTGATACTTCTCCGGCCTCAATACTCTCTAGCCACTTTTCATGGCGAACGTCCCCATCAATATCCTGAAACGACTTAAAATTGTGCCGCATGTTTGCCAATATCGAGTCTGCAATACCATTTATCTGCGCTTCAGGTAGCCCTCTAAAGCGCTGCATGGCTTTACACATGTGATCCGCCGCCTCACAGAAATCTTGCGTATTATCCCGATCAATCACCTCATCCCGTCCATTAATATAGCGCCATTTTAGAAACGGCATATCTGGATAGAACCCTGCCTGGCCATGCCCCAATGTGGGCACCGCACTCAATATCACTTTTTCTTTTAACTCCTTAATGGGGCCACTAAAGACATCTGTTTCAAACTCATCCAGGTCTTTTACATCATTAATGTCATCTAAAATACCCGCGAAGCCTTGGTGTGCCCAGGTATCCGCATAAACATGCATGGTAATGCCTAACCAATGCAGTCGATAAGAGAGATCACCCTGCTGTTTAATAAGGTTATCCACCATATCCTGAGCGATATAACTGTTTGGTCGACAGACAATTTTTTGCAAAAAACTCATCTCTTGAGCATCACCAGCCTTTAGCCCTTGGTTCCCAGGTAAAAAATGAAAGGGCAACCAGACCTTACAATTTTTAGCGTCATCCATGTTGTTAAAGTCTAGCATTTCATGGGCAGAAACCTCCTGCATATACACCGCTTGGTTAGTAAATGTGATCGCCTCATCATGGGTGGCGTTGTCCACATATTGAGCCGCATAGGCGATGATGGATGCATCCTCTGCTGCAAAGCCAGCCAAACGGGCACACACATAGGTAACTGCGTGGTGAAAATCCTTTTGCATAGAACACCTCTCTCATTTGAGATTTTGCATAAAATAACAACATGCCTATGCTAAAGGTGCGCTTAATTATTTATGTTTTCAATATAAAACGTCTTTGTGCTTCATATACTCTTTAGGAATTTCTATGGGTTATTTTCCATCGTGTTCTGCGAGGATTGTCATCACATCACCGGCATACAGTTCCATTTTATGGGTACCAATACCTGGCATTTCATGGAGCTGACTGGAGGTTCGAGGACGGTTTTCCACGATGGCTTCTAAGGTAGCGTTACCAAAAATAATGTACGGGGGAACCCCCTGACTACAGGCAATCTCTTTTCGCCAAGCGACCAGAGCATCCCACAGTTGCTGATCACCATGGCTGGTAAAGGCGGTTTCATAGCGGCGTTTAAATACTTTTTTCGGCTTACGGGTTTTTGCTCGAAAGCGGATATCAAGCTCGCCACGTAAGACCGGACGGCAGGACTGCGCCAACTTAAGCGTCCGATACTCCCCTTCTACCCGAAGATATCCTTTAAATATAAGCTGCTTATAAATATCCATCCACTCTTTTTTTGAGTGCTTCTTACCGATACCAAAGGTACTGATACGGTGGTGGCCATTGCGTTCAATGCGCTCATCGTCATCCCCCACCAGGATCTGACTTAAATAGCTCATGGCAAAATCCTGCCCGGTACGAAACACACAAGAGAGCGCCATCTGTGCGGCCTCTTTACCATCCCAGGTTTTGGCAGGTTCTAAGCAGCTATCGCAGTTACCACACGGCTCTTCTCTTTGCTCACCAAAATAGTTAAGCAGCGCTTTGCGTCGACACTCTGTGGTTTCACAAAAGGCCAATAGACTATCGAGCTTCTGACGTTCAATCTCTTTAAATTCTAGTCCAGCGTCAGATTGATCCATAAACCAATGGAGCTTAGCGACATCTTCATAGCCAAACACCAAAAAAGCATTGGAAGGCAAGCCATCACGCCCGGCCCGCCCTGTCTCTTGATAGTAAGATTCAATGCTTTTAGGTAGATCTAAATGGGCGACAAAACGCACATCGGGTTTATCAATCCCCATACCAAAAGCAATGGTGGCACAGATGATCAACCCCTCTTCTTGTAAAAAACGCTGCTGATTACGCTCTCGTTCTCCATGAAGCAGCCCAGCATGGTACGGCAGTGCAGGAAACCCCTCTTGACTTAGCCACGCGGCAACCTCTTCGGTACGCTTACGGGACATGCAGTAGATAATACCGCTATCCCCTTTATGCTCCTGCTCTAAAAAACGTTTAATCTGCTGCTTGCCATTATCTTTAGGCAAAATCCGGTAACGAATATTTGGACGGTCAAAACTGGCCACAAACTGCTGGGCATTTTCCAATTGCAGGCGGTGAACCATCTCCTCCCGGGTTCGTTGATCGGCTGTTGCCGTTAAAGCAATGCGAGGTACTGATGGAAAACGTTCAGCTAAGGCAGAAAGGCCAAGGTAGTGGGGTCTAAAATCATGTCCCCATTGAGAAACACAGTGGGCTTCATCAATGGCAAATAGGGCAACGGGCATTTTCTCCAGCATTGCCAATGTACCCGGAAGCAACAACCGCTCCGGGGCCATATAGAGCATATCTAATTCGCCATGATGAATTTGCCGAAAAATCTCTGATGCTTCAGGTGCTTCAACCGTGGAGTTTAGGTAGGCCGCCTTTACACCCACCAACTTTAACGCCTCAACCTGATCCTGCATTAAGGCAATAAGTGGCGAAATAACGATACCAATGCCCTGTCTGAGCATCGCCGGAATTTGAAAAGTTAGTGATTTGCCCCCCCCAGTTGGCATGAGCACCAGGGCATCTTGACCGGCTATAACCTGTTCAATGACCTCACGTTGGAAACCACGAAACGCGGGATAACCAAAGGTTTCCTGAAGAATAATCAGCGCAGGGTCTGAACTGGTTGCATGGGGGGACATGGAGGGATAATCGCCTGGCTAGTCGGTCTAAGTTCCTTCTAAACGACCGAACAACGACACTCAGCATCCTGCCGAGAAACTCAAACACCACCCAGTCAAAAAAACGCAGGGCGGGGATGATTCAAAATGGGGAAAATCATACGCCGCGGGTGTGTTGCAACAGTATTGGGGGATGAATCACCCCTCCCATCCACAACACCCTACCGCTTGAACACACAAAGTCGGGCCTGTTGTTGCTAAAACCACAGTCGCAACATCAATGCTCAAAAGCATCCAGCTTAAAGCAGCTATGAGCCCTAGCCTTGAGACACCGAGGAAGGGAAACCTCACACACGGGGCAAAACAGGTGATCTACCCGTAGAGCCTTATAAAGGCCAACGGTTGTTCTCAAACCGACATAAAAACTGAACCATAAAAGCCACGCCCGGTTAACGGGCCCTAACCATCAACCTCATCACCCAGATAATAGAGCAAACAAGGCCCTGCGTTTAAACACGCAGGGCCTCATTATTATTGGGTCCAGCGATGATCTTACTTCTCTGCGACCACCAAACAGCTTACATCGGCAACTTCACGGAACAGGCCCAAGACCGAAGCGAGCAAACGAAGACGGTTTTCACGGACGGCCTGGTCTTTGTCCATAACCATCACGTCATCAAAGAAGGAATCAATCACACTTCGTAAAGAGGCCAAAGCCGTCAAAGCATCGGCATAACGACCTGCTCGGCTATGATCCCGAACCGTTCCTGCCACATCAGCCACAGCGTGAGCTAAACCTTGCTCGGCAGACTCTTTAAGGACAGTACCATCCACAGCAACGGTGAGGTCAACACTGTCCTCTTCCAACTTGGAAAGGATATTAGCCATACGTTTATTGGCCGCCACCAGCGCTTCATAGGCGGCATCCTGCTTGAAGCTGACCAGAGCATTGACCCGATTAACGGCATCCCACAAATCATCCAGGTTTAAAGCCTGCACCGCTTCAATCAGATCATAGTCAATGCCTTCTGATTTCAAATGTGCTTGCAGACGCCCATAGAAGAAATCAAGCACAGCATCCACCGTCTGAGATTCACCAATCTCTAGACCAATTTCCCCATACTGGCGGTAGGCTTCTTCACACAGCTTACGCAACGGCAAGCGCAAACCATTTTCCTGAAGGATCAAGCGTATGACACCCAGCGCTGCGCGCCGAAGGCCAAAAGGATCTTTGGTTCCCGTCGGGGTAATCCCCATACCAAAGCAGCCCACCAGTGTGTCCAATTTGTCGGATAGCGAGACAATGCGCCCACACAGACTTTCTGGTAGATCATCCCCAGCACCCGCAGGCATATAGTGCTCTCGAATCGCCAGCGCGGCAACTTCATCGGTGTCCGATTCACGGGGTAGGTAGTACCCTCCCATAATGCCCTGGAGCTCTGGGAACTCGCCAACCATGCCCGTGACCAGATCACATTTACTATAGAGACCGGCTTTTTCAGCAATGGCTGCTTTCTCAGGTGCCACATAGGCTGAGATGGCACTGCATAGATGGGCCATACGCTGAGATTTTTGGAACAATGATCCCAACTTAGCCTGCCAAACAACCTTCTCCAGGCTAGGCAAACGGTCGGTTAAACGTGTTTTACGATCTTCAGCCCAATAGAAGGCAGCATCTTCCAAACGTGCTTTCAAAACCCGTTGGTAACCTTTAACCAGAACGGTTTGATCTGGCGTTACCATATTGGAGATGGCCACAAAGTTGGGTTTTAGCTGGCCGTTGGCATCCACCACAGGAAAATATTTTTGGTGGTAGCGCATGGAGGTTGTTAATACCTCTGGTGGAATTTCCAGGTAGGATTCATCATAGCTACCCAAAACCGCCACAGGCCACTCGGTCAATGAAGCATTTTCAGAAACCAGAGCTTCGTCAGGGGCCACAACCCCATCCACACTCGCGGCTTGCTCGGCCATACCCGTACGGATAGCAGCCATGCGATCTTCCAGTTTAAGCATCACTTTGCCATCAGCCATCGCCTGCTGATAACTGGCAAAGTCTTGAACAGCAACAGAACCTTGCCCCATAAAGCGGTGGCCGGTCACCTCGGTGGTATAGCGAACATTATCTGCCAACTCCACCTCAATTTGCTGCCCACCCAGTAGGGCTGTAATGGTCTGTACAGGGCGAACAAAACGGGTCTCACCATCGCTCCAACGCATGGTCTTTGGCCAGGGCAACCCTTTGAAGACAGTGTGCAAAACACCCGGCAGAACATCTGCGGCTGTTTGGCCAGGCTGCTTAATGGTATAGGCCAGATATTCACCTTTAGGGGTCTCAATTCGCCCTAACTGGTCAACATCAACCCCACACCCACGGGCAAAACCTTGCGCAGCCTTGGTGGGGTTGCCTTCCGCATCAAACGCGGCTTTTACAGCGGGTCCCCGCCGTTCTTCTTCAAGATCTGCCGTTTTGTCATCCAGATCTTGAATAACCACCACCAGACGACGCGGCGTACCCTCACTCTGTATGCGATCAAAACCAAGCCCAGCCTCTTTCAAGGCTGCACTGGTTAACTCTTTGATGGCTTTAATTGCCCCAGGCAACATGCGTGCAGGGATCTCCTCGGTACCGATTTCCCACATAAACTCTGCCATGATCAGCCCTCCTGCCCCTTCAACAGCGGGAAGCCAAGCTTCTCACGCTGTAATACATATGCCTCAGCCACATTTTTTGCCAAATTCCGCACCCGCCCAATATAACGGGCACGCTCTGTCACACTAATAGCCCCACGAGCATCCAGCAGATTGAAGTAGTGGGAACTTTTAATCACATGATCATAAGCGGGGACCGGTAATTCAGCCTGGGCCAGACGCAGCGCTTCCTGCTCATGCGTGGTGAACAGAGTAAACAGCATCTGTGTATCAGCTTCAGAGAAGTTATAGGTGCTGTAATCTACCTCATTCTGCTGGTAGACATCGCCATAGCTTAACTGACCGTTGTAGTCCAGATCATAGACATTCTCAACGCCCTGAATATACATACAGAGACGCTCCAGCCCGTAGGTCAGCTCTCCAGAAACCGGCTTAAGGTCAATGCCCCCTACTTGCTGGAAGTAGGTAAACTGGGTCACTTCCATCCCATCCAACCACACTTCCCAACCCAATCCCCATGCCCCCAGGGTGGGAGACTCCCAATCATCTTCAACAAAGCGAATGTCATGCTTGTTGGCATCAATCCCAATTTGCGTCAGAGAGTCTAAATAGAGCTGCTGGATCTCAGGTGGAGAGGGTTTAAGAATGACCTGAAACTGGAAATAGTGCTGGAGACGGTTGGGGTTTTCCCCATAACGACCATCTGTCGGACGCCGAGAAGGCTGCACATAGGCTGTTTTCCACGGCTCAGGGCCCAACACCCTCAAGAAGGTAGCGGGGTGGAACGTACCGGCACCCATCTCCATATCATAGGGCTGGTGCAAGACACAGCCTTTATTGGCCCAGTAGTTCTGTAATGAGAGGATGAGGTCCTGGAAAGTCACGGACGCCTCCGATGGCAGTGAATTCTATAGCGTCTTCCACGCTGGGATGAAACATGGAAAGGTACCATATTGCCTGAGTTTCAAAAAGGTGAAATAGAGATCAATACCGCTTTGTAAGCACGGATAGCCCCAAAAAAACGATCGATACTTTATCTTGCGTGGTTCAGGCTCTTATTTGCGGAAATCGATAGATGCAAACACCAGGCAGCAGGTAAATAAACGTACACATTCAAGACACACGACGCCCCCTTATCCAGAGTGTGACCGCCGCCAACGCCCCCACTGTACCGCCAGGATGGATAACATCAGCAGCCCCGACCAAAACCATAATTCCCACGCCCCCCAACGGCGATAAAAGCTCCCCCCTTTAGGCGCATGGTTTACCGTGTGTATGGCCATAGCAGGTTGGTTTGAGGGTAAGGTTCCAACGGTACGTCCATAGGCATCAAAAGAGGCACTGATACCTGTATTGGCCACCCGCACCAAGGGAAGACGGTTTTCAATGGCCCTTAGACGTGCCATCTGTAAATGCTGAGTCTTGGCAGAGTGACCAAACCAGGCATCATTGGTGGCATTAATCAGCAGCTCGACCCCCTGGTTGGCCAGCTGCCGAACCTCTGCTGGAAAAATCACTTCATAGCAGACCAAAGGCCCCAACACCCCTAAAGAGGTCGGAATGGCTTGGGGACCAACCCCCATGGAAAAGTCCTCTTTACCCGCCGTCAGTTTAGCGATGCTATCGGGCAACCACCCGCGTAACGGTACATATTCTCCAAAGGGTACAAGATGGTGCTTATGGTAGGTCTTTATCCAGTCACCTTTTTGGTTAAACAGAGCCAAAGCGTTGTAATAGCGATAACGGTGACTCTTGCCCTTCACCGCATGGGGAACCCCAAACAACAAGGGCACCTCTAGGGTGCGGAGCACATTGGCCATACGATCCCAACGTGCAGGGTAGGATTGTAAAAAATAGGCCAGCGCAGTCTCAGGCCACACCACCAGATCCACAGCTTGACCAGCCGCTTCCATGGTTAAATCTAGATAGCGCTCCAGATGCTCCTCATGCCGCGCCTTATCCCACTTATTCAGTTGAGGTACGCCTCCCTGAACTAAGGCAATGCGGTACTGTTTTTCATCAGCCGATATTTGGAGTTGAGCCTCCCCATAAAGGTGCCCCGCCGTAAGCACCACGCTCATAACAACCAACCAGCGGGTGCGTAGACGTGCACTAAGGGTAGGATCAAACACCACCCGGATAACACCCGCCATCAACAGCGCCAAAAATGAGAGCAGGTAGATGCCCCCCAGATCCGCTACTTGAATGAGGCTTGCCCAGTTCATCCAGATCATACCGCTCTGGTTCCAGGGAAATCCGGTAAATAGATAACCCCGCAGCCACTCAGCACACACCCACAGTGTTGCCACCACAATGGGCAGCATAACCGCCCTTGGACGCAACCAAGCCAAGGCACCAGCCACCAACATGGGATAAATGGCAACAACCGCAGCCAACCCCACCACCCCAAGTACACCGGCGATCCAGGGTGCACCACTGTTGGTGGAGAGCGACTCAATCAGCCAAGTAAAGCTTAAGGAAAAGTGGAACAGACCAAACAGATAGCCCAGCCATAAAGCCCGTTTCACCGTGCAACGGTGCAAGACAGCCAACCACAAGGCAAACCCTGCCATTGAGGCCCAAAACCAACCTTGTGGTTGAAAACCTAGACGGGACAAACCGGCCGCCCCGATGACCAACAAGGCATCTGGATGTAAAAACAGCGCCTGCAGTTTTGCTGCAAGACGCTGTATCCATAAATCTTTTTTAGGGTCAAGCATAGGGATTGGCAAGACCTAACTGGGCTAAAATGGTCACTTCCCGTGCTTCCTGTTGATCGGCTTCAGCATCAGAACGTTCATGATCATAACCGATCAGATGTAACGTTCCATGAACCAACAGGTGCGCCAGATGTTGGGCAAATGCTTTATCCTGCTCTTCAGCTTCACGGGCAACCGTTTCGTAAGCCAAAATAAGATCCCCCAACGCACGAGGCTCCCCCTCCATCAAAGGAAAAGGCTCTTCCTCATCCTCTTCCATGGCAAAAGAGAGAATATTGGTGGGCTTATCCTTCCCCCGATATTCAGCGTTTAAGGCTTGCACTTCGGCATCGTCCGTGAGCAGGACACTCACCTCCAGATCATCCATCTGCCAGCCATAGGCAGGGGAATCCGCCAAGAGAGACTCGGCCTCCAGGGTGGCCTCAACCACCTGCTGGATCCGTTCATCCAGACTTGGCCATGCTGGATGCGGCGACTGCACCAAGACTTGGCACATTAGCGGCCCCCTCTCTGGGTGGTTTGCGTATTTCAGGGTAAGCAATACGACGATGGTAAAAGCCTAAGGTCAACACCCTTAAGAAGGCCTCTTCAATCACAGCCAGTTCACGCATGGTCAACTTACAATCATCCAACTGACCATCACGAATTTTATTATTAATAATACGCCGGACCATGGCTTGGATCTGAGCTGGCGCAGGATCCTTCAAAGAACGGGTGGCCGCTTCGACCGAATCGGCCAACATCAGAATACCCGCCTCTCGGGTTTGAGGTATGGGCCCAGGGTAGCGGTAATCGGCATCATCCACCGTTTCACCACGCTTGGCAGCCTCATTCAAGGCTTTGTTGTAGAAGAACTGCAACAAAGAGGTTCCTTGATGGGTACGAATGGCCTCCTCAATGGGCTCACCCAGCTTAAACTGACGGGCCATGGCAATGCCGGCCTTAACGTGAGACATAATAATTTTGGCCGACATGCTTGGAGAGAGCTGATCATGCCGGTTGGCTCCGGACTGGTTCTCAACAAAATAGGCTGGCTTGGCCATTTTACCGATATCATGATAGAGGGCCATAACCCGAGCCAACAGCGGATTGGCACCAATTTTCTCAGCGGCTTCCTCCGCAAGGTTCCCCATCATAACGGAGTGATGATAGGTACCCGGAGAACGCATGGAGAGTTCTCTGAGCAAGGGGTGATCCCCCGCAGCCAACTCCATAAGGCGAGAATCGGTGGTGATGTTGAATAGAGACTCCATCAACGGGATCAACGCCAAAGCGAACAACCCGGAGAGCAGGCCACTGACCAACGCCATGACCATATAAACAGTCCAGTCTACCGAGGGTGCATTCCCCATAAGTAGCTCAACAGCAGGTACCACCAAAATTTGAGCAATCCCAACGGCTAAGCCGCTGCGTAACACATCAAAACGTTGGCGGCAGGTTCTTAATGACAAGCCCCCGACCAGAGAACCAATCATGTAATAGACAAAGAGTGGCAAACCACCACCTGCCAACTGTGAGGTCAGGAAAGAGAGCACCGTACCAACAACCATGGTACCACCGGGTAGAGAGACCCGAGCCCCAATGATCAAGGAGGCCAAAGCAGAGCCCATCGCGACAGGCGGCAGATAAAACACACTCTGGGCAGGCCACTGGAACACCCCAGCCATGCCTTTACCCAATGCAAAGGTAAAGGCGCTAAGCGACGCGCTGACCACCAGCAAGGTTCCCAAAATTTCCAAGGTCAAACGATCTCTTGGAAAAGCTGCTGCTGTACGCAGTAGAAACAGACGACCGATGTAGAGGAACAGAGCCACCGTCATGCACAGCCCTGCAATACGAATCCACTTCACCTCATTCAGGTCCCCTTTATTAAGGGCCGTGAGCTTTAGCTGGGTATTTTCACTAACAACTTCCCCTTCCCGAACCACCATCTGACCTCGGCGTACCCGTAAAAAGACCTGGTCAACATCCTCTTCAGCTTGCAGTTGACGCTGTCGGGTTTCCGCACTGTTGTAGGTTAAATTGGGGCGCAGGTACTCTTGAATCTGCTCCACAATCCACATGCGTAAAGCGGGGTCCAGATCAGAAAGATGGCGGGTTGAACTGTCCCGAATGAGCACAGCCAGCTGTTCCAGGGTCACAACCCGGTCTGGAATGGTCAGTCGGAACTCTTTGGGGTTTTCCAGCGGGTGTAAGGTAATGGGTTTACGCTGTACACGCGTTTGGGTCGACGCATCCGCAACCACCCAGTGATGGGTGTGGGATTTCAGCCAAGTCTGTATGCGGGCTTGGAGATGCTCAAACCCAGGGTTTAAACCTTTAGGCTGAGCAAACAGAGCCATGGGGGAAGTTTTGGTTGCTTGTACCAAAGCATGGGCGGCACGCTCACCTTCATCCACCTGATCCGGCGTCTCAATTGTCGGGGGTAGCGGCGGCTTGTCCGCCTGGGTACGTGCCACCAGCAGGGCCTGTGTCAAACCACTAATTCTGAGAAGCTCTTGCAGGATGGGTGTGGGCAAGGTATAGCGCTCAGCCCATTGATACTCAAGCTCTTTTTGGTTAGGCAAGGCACCAGAACGTGCCAGTTCGTGCATGGCACCATGCAGCTCTACCAGACGATCTGTAATGCCACCACTCAGGCTGAGCACCATGTTGGCATCCCAGTCAAAAACCGGGGGTACCGCTGAGACCGCCTTTAAACGACGCTGTTCGGTTGCTGAGCGATCTTCAACCAAGATATCCCGTTCAGCTTTGATATTACGGGTGGCGACCTCCCCAACCTCTAACACATGGGGCATATGCCACGCGTTGGGAGA
Source organism: Magnetococcus sp. PR-3 (assembly GCF_036689865.1). Lineage (NCBI taxonomy): Bacteria > Pseudomonadati > Pseudomonadota > Magnetococcia > Magnetococcales > Magnetococcaceae > Magnetococcus > Magnetococcus organivorans. The sequence goes on along the minus strand of NZ_JBAHUQ010000022.1, from coordinate 57,103 downwards.
GTAGATGGTTGCCAAAAGCCCTACCAAAAGCGCAAAGCCCCCCCAACTCCAGGCCCAACTCTCCCGTAGACCGATTAAAGCCCGTTTATAGAAGGGTTTTTGCTCCTTCTGTTCTGGGCGCAGACTCAAAGAGATACTCAGCCGATCATCAACTGCCTGATCCTGAGGACTAGGTTTGTGTGTATCTTCAGCCATAAGGCTCAATATGTCCCTGCTCCCAACCGCGATCTTATGAGATCTCGTGTGGGAATCGGTAGCCGTTTTAGCAAGTACTTATGTACTGCCATGGAAAGGGGCGCATAACTCACTGTTTACTCCCATTCCCCACCTTGGGCAAGCGAATTCTTAAATTGCAGCCCTCACCTTACCTTATTCAACAGGTCGTGGTGCGTGCTCATCATAAGCCCGCACAATACGTTCAACCAGTTCATTCCTTACTACATCTCGGGCGGTAAAGCGTGCAAAATGAACCCCTTCCACACCTTTAACTACCTTCAAAGCCTGCACCAACCCTGAACTCTGCCCGCGGGGTAAATCAATTTGGGTAATATCCCCTGCCACCACCATACGGGCACTTTCGCCCAGGCGGGTTAAAAACATTTTCATCTGCTCATTCGTCGTGTTCTGCGCTTCATCCAAAATAATAAAGGCTTCACTGAGTGTTCGCCCCCGCATGTACGCCAGTGGGGCAATTTCCAACTCACCACCCGCAATCATTTTTTCAACTTTTTCTGATCCGATCATGGCATACAGCGCATCGTAGAGAGGTCGCAGATAAGGATCAATTTTGGCTTGCAGATCACCCGGTAAAAAACCCAGGTTCTCGCCAGCCTCTACCGCGGGGCGGGTCAGGATAATGCGTTTAACCAACTGCTCTTGCCAAGCTTCAACCGCAGCAGCCACAGCCAAAAAGGTTTTACCCGTTCCTGCAGGGCCCACGGCAAAGGTCATATCATGCGCCCGCATGGCATCCACATAACGCGCTTGGCGGTTGGTCCGGGGGTAGATGCTGACACGAGGCGTTTTAATGGCACGATCACCATCATACAATGGCTCAATATGCTCATCTTCCAAGACAGCACGAATGCCATCTTCCACCCGTGTCATATCAACCTCTTCACCAGCCAACAGTTTTTCATAAAGCGCCTTAAGCAAGCCAACAGCCTGCTTTAAAGAGCGTTTACGCCCTTTAAGCAGCAGCTCATTGCCCCTGGGCAGGATGGTAATTTCCAACCTCTGCTCAATAAGCCGAAGGTGTGTATCGCCATCCCCAAACAGAGCCATAGCATGCTCATTATCAGGAAAAGAGAGATGATCCACATGGGTGGTTTTGGACATGAACACCTCGTACTAGGCTTAAACCAAAGGAAAACAGAGCTACACCAACCGCCCTTTTAGACTGTTGGGCAGACCCTCTTCAATCTCAACATCAACAAACTGGCCGATCAACTCGGTGGAGCCCGGAAAATTAACCTTACGCAACGTACCGGAACGACCAGAGAGAACACCATCGCCCTTTTTGGCCAGACCTTCGACCAACACCGATTCAACTTCACCAATACGCGCCTGATTACGCTTAAGCTGCTGCGCATTCAGGAGACTTTGCAGACGCTCCAGGCGATGACTCTTTTCGGCTTCCTCAATTTGATCCGGCAAATCCGCCGCAGGTGTACCCGGACGGGAGGAGTATTTAAACGAGTAGGCATGATCAAAACCCAGGCGGGTGATCAGATCCAGCGTGGCTTGAAAATCCTCTTCTGTTTCACCGGGAAAACCGACAATAAAATCAGAAGCCAACGCGACATCTGGGCGAACAGCACGGATTTTATCGACCCATGCACAGTACTCTTCAACGTTATGACCACGATCCATGGCCTCTAAGATCGCATCTGAGCCACTTTGAATCGGCAAATGTAGATAAGGGGCCAATTCATCAATCTCACCAAACACCTCAACCAGATCGTCATTCATGTCCACCGGATGTGAGGTCACAAAACGGATACGCTCGATCCCCTCAACTTCAGCCACCCGGCGAATTAACAAGGCCAAGTCATGCTCAACCCCGTCACGGTCAGAGCCCGCATAGGCATTGACATTTTGCCCCAACAACATGACCTCTCGCACCCCCTGACGGGCCAGAGATTCGGTCTCTTCAAGAATAGCCTCTACAGGGCGGCTCCACTCCCGTCCTCGGGTATAGGGCACCACACAGAAGGCACAAAACTTGTCGCACCCCTCCTGCACTGTTACCTGCCCCATCACACCTTCAGAACGTACCTCAGGAAGATTATCAAACTTATCGACTGAGGGAATATCGTCGGCAATAACCCGTGTCTCCCCATCCAGAGCGCGCTGCATCATCTGGGGGAGTTTATGATAATTCTGCGGCCCAAAAATCATGCGAACATAAGGAGCCCGGCTAAAGATGGTTCGACCTTCCGCCTGCCCCACACAGCCCCCAACAGCCAGGATGGTACCCTTTTCGGCCAATGGCCGTAAACGTCCCAGCTCAGAGAAGAGCTTATCCTCTGCCTTCTCCCGGATATGGCAGGTGTTTAGAATGATTAAATCCGCTTTTTCAGGATCATCCGTACTTTTAAAGGCATGACTTTCAGCCAGCAAATCCGCCATACGGCCAGAGTCATAGCTGTTCATTTGACAGCCAAAGGTTTTAATGTAGAGATGCTTCAACAGTTGTCCTCAGTTTTTCCAAAGAAGGCCTAAGCCTTTATTCTAATGCCGTTTAAGCGCCTCACGCAGAGGCTGCATAACCACGGAGGGTACAAAAGGGGTCACATCCCCCCCCATAATGGCCACCTCTTTGACCATACTGGAAGAGAGGAAGGTATTCACATCATCGGCCATTAATAAAACCGTTTCGATGTCTGGAGCCAATTTACGATTCATCGTGCCCATTTGAAACTCATAATCAAAATCCGTCACCACACGCAAGCCCCGTACGATCGCACAAGCCCCGACTTCACGCGCTGAGCGTACCAATAGACCATCCATAGGCAACACCGACACATTAGGGAACTCTTGCAGCGTCTGTTCAAGCAGAGAGACCCGCTCACTGACATCAAACATGGGACGTTTACGAATATTAACAGCTACACCAACAACCAACTGGTCAAACAACTTACTGGCCCGTCGGATAATATCAACATGCCCCAGGGTAACCGGATCAAATGTACCTGGATAAATGGCTGTACGAGACTGGCTCATCAGATTGCCTTCAATCACTAAATGTTAGCTACCCAGAAAGGTGAGCATAGATTGGCCATAGCGGCGTTGTTGCCGGATATGCCAAGGGCCCTGATCCAACTTAATTTCGGCTTCAGGCTCATGTTCAGCGATAATTAACAATCTGTCATGGTCCAGAATACCCCAGTGGCTCAACACGCCCAAGGTGCGTGAAACCAAATCTTTACCATAAGGTGGGTCCATAAAGATCATATCGGGACGCCACGCTGCTTGAAAGCGTTTCTGTACTTTTTTATCCAACGTCTCAAAACTACTGGCCCGATCTGCCTCCCCCCTATGGAGAAAGGTTTGATGATCGGCGCTAACCTTTTGGATATTACGGCGGATCAAATCCACCGAGGCAGGTGCTTTTTCGACCAACACCGCAGACTCTGCCCCCCGTGATAACGCCTCAAGAGCCATGACCCCACTACCGGCATAGAGATCCAACCAGTGACAGCCCACCACATCCTGCTGAAGAATGTTAAAGAGCGCTTCGCGGGCCATCACAGCTGTAGGACGTACTTTACGATCTTTGGGGGTTTCCAAAGACCGTCCACGCCACTGTCCACCTGTCAGTTTTAACATCCTGCTTTCCGATCATCATGCATGAAAGCCTCCTGCAGGTTTAGACACAAGAAAAGGCTGTATTACGCCAAAAAAAACGCGCCGAAGATACCATCCTTCAGCGCGTTTTCCAATCATGAAGCGTTCGTTCTCTCTGTTACAGTTCCTCATTTTCCACAAAGGTGTGCATATCTTTAGCATCAGAGATGGAGATGGCGTTGCCAGAACAGACACGTACACACTCCTGATCCAAGCTGCAGTGATCAACCTTATCACGGTTAATGCTCACACTCCGGGTATGGCTTACGGGGGCCTCCCAAATACCATAAGGGCATATATTGACACAGTTTCCACATGCCACGCACCTTGCAGCATCCAGCGTAATAATGCCTTTACCAGCCACAGACTCTTCCGTGATTTGCGCAACACCCTCTTCAAAATTACGGGTATCGTGAACAAGCTCTACACGGATGGAACTTGATGTACTGTGGTTAACCAGCTGGCCACCACCTCTTACCACAACAATCTTTTCCCCCACCTGTAGCATACTGTTTTCACGCATCCACTGCACCACCTCAACTTCAATATCTTCCCGCTCTTCAATGGTGTAGTTAAACAGTCGGGGTGTAATACCCCAATAGAGACTCATCCGACGCACGCCCCCCATGGTCCGGGCTGCCCCTAAGACAGGGATATCAGGGCGGAAGCGTGCCAAAGCCAGTGCCGAACTACCCGTCACCGTCATGGCAATGATCCATCGTGCCTCAACTTGCTCAGCAACCCGAGCAGCCGCCATCATCGATGCACTGTTAATACTGTGAGACTCCGCCTCAATCCGCGCACCCCGGGGGTTCCGTTCAGCCTCTTCAACAATCCGACCCATGGTATTGATGGCATTGACAGGATCACTACCCACCGAGGTCTCACCCGATAACATCACCGCATCGGTACCATCCCAAATGGCATTGGCTACATCAGAAGCCTCTGCGCGTGTTGGGGAGGGGTTTTGGATCATGGACTCCAGCATTTGTGTGGCTGTAATCACTGGCTTGCCTTTAACCCGGCATTTGTGAATGATCTGCCGTTGCACAGAGGGGACCCGGTGGTTACCAATTTCCACCGCCATATCTCCACGGGCAATCATAATACCGTCTACAACCTCAATAATTTCATCGATGTTACGGATCGCTTCTGGCCGTTCTATTTTGGCAATAATCGGCTTATAGATCTTGCGCCGATGGAGCATATATTTAACGTTTAAAATACACTTGGCACTGCGCACAAAGGACAAAGCGATATAGTCGACATCATGCTTAACACCAAAGAAGAGATCTTGTTGATCTTTGGTGGTTAAACTTGGTGCTGAAACGCTGGCATCTGGAAGGTTAATGCCTTTATTGGATTTCAGCAGACCGCCATGCTCGACATTAACGATCAAAGCCCCCTCTTCCGTACCCACAGCACGTGCTTGTAGGTAGCCATCATCAAACAACACCCGACAGCCTGGCACGGCATCCTTGGCCAAGCCTGCATAGGTACACGGAATAACACCATCATACTCAACGCTTGGTGGCTCGCTACCTTCGGGAATAATGGCCCACTGCTGCCCTTTTTCCAATTTCAGGGGTTCATCCAACTTACCCACACGAATTTTTGGACCTTGGAGGTCACATAGCAGAGCCACTTCACGACCTACAAGACGGGAGGCCTCCCGTACATTTTTGATCAATTGCAAATGGGCCTTGTGATCACCATGGCTCATATTTAAACGGGCCATATCCAGACCAGACTCAATCAAACGTGAGATCTGCTCTACCTCAGAACAGGCCGGGCCCAGGGTTGCTACAATTTTTGCGCGACGTGCCACAGTGACCGCCTCCCTTAATTCGCTTCATAATGATCGATCAGATACCTGATCTAGTTTAGCCAGCATGCCACCTTAACCGCCTTGTGTGAAAGAGATTTAGCAATCAAGTAACAATCCGTCTTCATGCCGCGTAAAAAAAAGCTCAAACAGCCTACACCTTAAGACTTTCACCAGGCGGCAGGTATTCATTTATCGGATACATAAACCACCTTATATCAGTTTTTTTTCAACAAACTCGCTTCATTCACGCTACGCACTTGTATGCACCCCTACCCGTCCCGTAAAGTACATGGTTGGGTATCTTTTAAGAGTTAATGATTTAAGGGTGGCGTCTCCATGCTGCATTTTGCGCGTCTGTTCTCCGTCTTGCTGTTATTGGGCCTTTTTTCCACAGCCCAAGCCGCTATAACGTTGGAACAGCTTTATGAAAAAGGCTATGCCTATCAAAAAGGCCGTGGGGTGGATAGAGACCCCCTTACTGCCCGAGACTATTATATGGATGCCGCTAAGCAAGGGCATTGGAAGTCTCAATATGCCCTTGGATGGATGTACTTAAAAGGGGATGGCATTACCCAAGACAGCGCCAAAGCCAAACAGTGGCTTAGCCTTGCCGCCAAACAGGGGGATGGTCGCGCCCAATATGCTTTGGGACAACTCCTTATTATGGCCCCAGAACCATTAGGGGATCGTACCAAGGGGCAAGCTTGGATAAGACGGGCTGCGAAAACGGGCCACGCCCAAGCCCAGTTCCGACTGGGTATGATGTATCTACAGGGTGATGGTGTCGATGTGGATAGTGCCCTAGCCTGGAAATGGCTCAGTAAAGCTGAGCAAAGTGGCATGCATAAAGCCACTAAACTGCTTAGCAACTTTAACCGTTTTACCATTGCTCGAGCCAAAGGCCAGCTTAAACGCAGAAATCAAACCAGCGTACCGGTTGAACAACAGATCAAGGCACCAACAGCCAACCCGGTCACAACCCCGCTACAAGAACAGAAAACCACACAGAACATCACCTATATGGTTACACCTGGCCCAGGTGGAGACAGCACCCGCAGTGTACGCTTAATATATGATGCGACCACGGGAGAGCCCCTGACCATCTATGCACGCCCCAAAGCCAGTGACCAAGGCCCCATCATTCCCTGGAACCGCCGTTTATCCCATCTACAACGTTCCTATGATACGGTCTTGGAAGATCCCGCAGCCGACCCCCGGCCAGCACAGAACATACGCCGTATTCACCAATCTCTTCTGTATAGCAATGATGAAAAAGCGACCATAGAAGCGGTTGAGCTGGCTATTTTAACCCTGGAAAGTGGGGGTGTTTTTGATCCAGGTTGGTTGGCAACACTGACCCCAGAAATGCGGCCAGATCTAGAACGGGTCGATATTGACCACGCGCTTCGTGAACTGACGGAGCTGGAAAGCCCAGCAGCCCATTATGTCTACGGCATGCGGCTTCTTGCACGGCATGAACAACAGCAGGCAATCTACCATCTTGAGCAGTCTGCTGAACTGGGTTTTGTGCATGCGCAACATGCACTTTTTGAATTTTACTCCAACCCAGCGCCCAATCAAGGGGATCCCCAACAAGCCCGTTACTGGGGAGAGCAATCAGCCAGTCTTGGTTTGGTTAAAACCCAAATTATGCTCGGCTTCTCCCTGTTAAGCGGCTCTCAACTGACACAAGATACTGAAGCTGGTTTACATTGGCTGCATCAAGCGACCAAGCCTTTCCAAAAAACAACGGTATGGAGCTGGACACTAAACCCAGCTGGGCATACGTTTTTAGAGTCAGAGCCTCTTTTAAAACAAACCATTAATTGGCTCCGCAAAAACCGCTATGGAAAAGTCAAAGCCGCCAATTTGCTTTTGGCACAGTTCATCAACCGTGCCTATACCAAAAACCTGGAAGATACCCTGTCTGAAATTGTAGATCAGGCTGCTGGTCAACCGGGCATCATAACCTCCCGCTTTACCTTTGTGCGCAAACTGGATGATTTTATCAATGCCGTCTGGCGTGCCCACCATGATGATCCTGTGGCAAAGAATGAGGCGATGCGCCTTTATAAACAGGTCACCACCTACGCTTTCCCTGAAGCCTTTCTTGCCGAGCTGCTCGATAATGCCATTAACGATGAGAGTGAAGCCCAGACCCGTTTGGCCTTTATGCACCTCATGGGATTAGGGGTTGAGCTCAACCGCCCCAAAGCCACCTATTGGTTTTATCGTTCCGCACGTCAGGGTCATACTGTGGAACACGCCACAGCTCAGGCTTACCTCTCCTTCCTGGCGCTACAGCAGACAAAAAATGAGGCTCAATGGTTTCGTGCCCTACAGTGGATGAACCGTGCCAAGGATTGGGACTATATCGCAGCGATACAGCACCTGGCCCGTTTTGGTTTTGGTAAGCAAGTGCGTGCCCTGAAGCTTCCAACCCCATCCCGCAAAGAGCTTTCAGGACCCTTTACCAACCGAACCCAAACCTTCCGCGCAGGACTTTTGCACCTTCCGCCCTTCAATCTTAATCAAGACCCTTTGAAGGGGGTTAATCTGATCCAACTGGCGGCTTCGGCCCAAGAGCCTGCTGCCCTCTTTTTTCTTGGGCAACTCCATCTTGAAGGTGCTCATGTTCCTCAGAATTTAGAAAAAGCCACAGAGTTACAACTTCAAGCCGTCGAGTTGGGTTACAGTGCTGCCCCAATTTCCTATACAGGCCTCTCCATTGAACTCTTAGGGAGTCCATTGTAATGCGGTTTTCTTTTCTAAAAAAACGCCCTCTTCCCCTGGTATTGGTTCTGTTATCTCTTTGGCTGCCCCCGTTGCCTCTGGAAGGCCAGGAGCTCTCTGCTAAAGATCTTTACCGTAAGGGTTATCACTATTTCTATGGGCGTGGTGGCGTTGAAAAAGATCGTATTAAAGCGTTTCAATACTATCAACACGCCGGTAACCTTGGCCATACAACCGCCCAGTATGCGACGGGTTGGATGTTAATGACCGGTCGTGGGGTCGCAAAAAACCATACAGAAGCTCTTGGTTGGCTTGAAAAAGCCGCCAGCGTAGGGGACAAAAAAGCGCAATATTTTATGGGGGTTTTACTGCTACAAGGTGAGGGGGTCACCCCTAATCCCCAACAGGCCATCCACTGGATAACCCAAGCGGCCCAACAGGACTACCCCGCAGCCCAGCGGCGACTTGGAAAAATGTACCAAGAGGGTACCCACCTACCTATGGATGAGCAAACAGGCCGCGCTTGGCTGAAGAAAGCCGCCAAGCAAGGGGATATGGCTGCCAAAAAACTGCTCCATAAAGTCAGGGTAGCCACCTACCAGCCCAAACCGTCACCCGCTCAAAAAACAGAAGCGGTTAAAGCCAAGGTTCAACAACCTACTCAGCCTGTTCAAGTTGAGAAACAGCCCCAAGTGGCACCCGTTCAACACGCGGATAAAGCGGCACCTGCTCAAGTTACTCAACAGAAAGCGCCTCCCGCTAAAACAGCTAAACCGAGCTTGAATTTTGCAGAGCAACGCTACTCTGGCTTACCGGTTAAGCCTGCAGTCACCGCAGCAGTTAAAGCGCCCACGCCCCTCTCTGAAGAGGTTGTACAAAAACCTGTGGAGATGCCAACTTCAAAGGCCGCGGCGATAAACCCGGCTGAACAGGTAAAGGCCTCACCAAAGGCCGTAACCCGCGCCCCCATAGAACAGAAGCGCCAAAGCCCCTTAACCGCTTTTAAGGCACCCCAAGCCCTCCCCCTCCAACCCCCTCTGTTGGAAAACATCTCTCCCAGCTGGCTCCAACGGCGTCAGATGCTGCGCTATAAATACCGCCAGTGGATACCTGAAGAGACCGAGTACCCGGCCTCCTTCCACTACTTTTTGGCCGCAAAACAGTTTTTGGCCAGGGCCAACCAGCAAGCCGCACTATTGAACGATGCCGTTGCACTGACCCTACTCTATACCGAACAGGGCGGGCACCAGCCGGCAGACTGGCTCTTCACCCTGCCCCCCAGATTATTCAATGCCGAAAAAACAGAGCAGGTTTTGAATGAGCTGCAGATGCGCGCAGAAGAGGGTAGCCCAGCAGCCAACTACTTTTTAGGTATGCGCAAACTTCATCATGAAGGGGATTTAACACAAGGGGTTACCCGTATTAAGCAGAGTGCGGAAAGTGGTTTTCCGCTGGCACAACACCGTATGTTCTTATTGCATTTACAAGGACCTGACCAGTTCCGTGATATGGAAAAAGCGACCAAATGGGGCGAACAGGCATCTGCCCGCAACCTGTTGGTTACCCAAGCCCGGTTGGGCTTGGAACAGTTAACAGGCAACTGGTTACCCAAAGATATTCCCGCCGGACTTCAGCAGTTAATGCGGGTTGCTCAACATGAAGACCAACGGGCCATCCAAGCACTTAAACAGGCCTTAACCCAGAAAAATTTTGATCATCCTGATGCACCAGCATTGTTACGTAACACGCTGCAATGGTTACGCAGTTACCCCCAACATCAAGGCCGTCAGTCCGACTTGGTAATGCAACTGTTTCTGCAAGGTCAACCTCCTATGACGTTGACCCAACGCATGACACAAGCGATGCAATCAAGCGGGGAGGATCGGACAACACCCAACATTCGGGTCAGTGATGCCTTTTTTGAGGGGGTCAGTGATGTTCTGGACCTTCTGTGGCGTCGCCACTATGGAGATCAGCAGGCTCAACACCCTTTGCTGACGAAACTGGCGTCCCTAAAAAACACCATTCTTCCGCCCGAGCAACATCAAACCCTGCAAGAGGCAGCGCACAACAACATCGCCCTTGCCCAGCAGCGGTTAGCTTATCTCTACTTAACAGGGTTAGGGGTCAACCAAGATCTATTGAAGGCCAGATATTGGCTCTTTCGCCATGCCCGCAGCGGCCAGGAACGTGAGCACGCACGTAGCCAAGGACTGTTAGCTCTATTACTGGATGCTCACCATGGCCTACGCACCCCCTTGGCAACAGCTTGGATGACCCGTGCCCAGAAATGGAATTTTTTGGCGCTGCTGGACGCTGTTGTCATGCACCAACCAGAAGGGTCTTCTTTCTCTCCTCAAGAAGAGGGAGAGGTGTCCGACCAAACCTTCCTCATGGGGATTAAAACACTCTATAACCTGAAAAAAGGCCAAGAACCCAAACAGGCCATTCAGTTGATTCATCAAGCGGCTCAACACGGGTATGGCCCAGCACAATACACCATGGGCTTACTCTATTTGGACGGTTTGGGGGTTAAACGCTCACCTGCCAAGGCCACCATTTGGCATCAAAAAGCGCTGGCTCAGGGTTATATCAAAACCCCTCTCAATTTGGCGGCATACTTCCGCCAACTGCAAACCCATTAAAAAAAAGGGCTCCCAAAGAGGAGCCCTTTTTTATGCATAACCTAATTGAATCACCTATTCAAAGTCAGGATAGACCTCATACCCGCCCTCTTGAACCAACAGGTCACGTTTGGCCAGTTTAAGATCCTCTTCGACCATCTCTTCGACCAACTCTTGGAAGGTGATCCGAGGCTTCCACCCCAGCTCATTTTTCGCCCGTGTGGGATCACCCAGCAGAGTTTCGACCTCTGTTGGACGGAAGTAACGTGGATCAACCCGTACAATGGTTTGACCACTGACTTCATCAATCCCCACTTCATCAATCCCCTCACCTTCCCAGCGAATCGACATATCCAACTCTTTACCAACCGCCTCAACAAAAGCCCGTACAGAGTACTGTTCCCCCGTCGCGATCACATAATCTTCTGGCTTTTCCTGCTGCAGCATCAGCCATTGCATCTCTACATAATCTTTGGCATGGCCCCAGTCACGCTTGGCATTCATATTACCCAGGTAGAGGCAGTCCTGCATTTTCAGCTTAATACGGCTCATGGCCCGGGTGATCTTGCGGGTTACGAACGTCCCACCACGCTTGGGGGATTCATGATTAAACAGAATACCGTTGCACCCATAAATACCATAAGCTTCCCGGTAGTTAATGGTAATCCAGTAGGCATACAGTTTAGCCACAGCATAAGGTGAGCGGGGATAAAAAGGCGTGCTCTCTTTTTGTGGGATCTCTTGCACCTTACCAAACAGCTCTGAAGTAGAGGCTTGATAAAAGCGGGTCTTCTTTTCCAACCCCAACACACGGATCGCTTCTAGAATACGCAACGTACCCAGGGCATCCACGTTGGCCGTATATTCAGGGGTGTCAAACGAAACCGCCACATGGCTCTGTGCTGCCAAGTTGTAGATCTCGTCTGGCTGCACGGATTGGATAATACGAATAAGGTTTGTGGAGTCTGACAAGTCCCCATAATGCAGGACAAAATCCCGTGTTTCTACATGGGGATCCTGATAGATGTGATCAACCCGTTCGGTATTATACAGAGAAGAGCGGCGTTTGATCCCATGCACTTCATACCCTTTTTGCAAGAGAAATTCAGCCAGATAGGCCCCATCCTGCCCAGTTACTCCGGTGATTAACGCACGTTTTTTCAAAACTGAATACTCCTACCTGCATGCTTTTCCAAGCACTTTAAATGGATCACAAATGTATGCTTAGCCGATGATGACCATACCGCTAGAAAAGATCAATGGCTGGTCTGTGCTTTGGCGCGCTTCCTTTTTTAAACATCAAGCGGGCTTTTCTCACCTCTACCCCCGTGGTGACACCATACTTAGGTTTATAGACCAATCTATTTCGTATAGAAATAACAGTCTGATCACCCGATAGCGTTGGTGGTCTGAGTGATGAAAATGTGCAACAATAATACCAACCAAACCGTCACAACCCGCACAACCAACACCATTTTGGCTTTCTGACCACACCACCGGTGAGCACATTTTGGATATTCTCTGTATAGCAATCGCACTGCTGTTGGATAAAGGACTGCAAGAACCACCTCGGTTTCATCCGTTAGTGGGTTTTGGTCATTTGGCCCAACACCTTGAGCAGGCCTTAAACAAGAACAATAAAAGATGGCTTAAAGGCACCCTTGCCACCCTTTTATTAATCCTACCCCTGCCTCTATTCTTTACGGCCCTGCCGAGCATGCCGGCCTGGGCCACTTTGCTCTATACAGCCCCCCTACTCTATTTAACCATTGGCTACCAAAGCCTTAAAGATCACGCCAATGCCATTAAAAACCCGTTAACAGCTGGAGATTTACCTGCAGCCCGACATGCTGTGGGTCGTATTGTGAGCCGACAAACTGAGAAGATGGATGAACCTCAAGTGGCCAGAGCCACCATTGAATCCATTTTCGAAAATGGTAATGATGCCCTGTTTGCGACACTGTTTTGGTTCAGCATCTTAGGGTTGCCTGGTGCACTACTGTTCCGGTTGGTCAACACGTTAGATGCCATGTGGGGGTACCGAACGGTACGTTATGAATGGTTTGGTAAAACCGCCGCTCGGCTGGATGATTTCATGGGCTATGTACCAGCCCGGCTCACAGCACTCTGTTATATGCTGGCTGGCCATACGCGACCAGCTTGGCAGGCCATAACAACCCAAGCCAAGCATTGGAATGGTGTAAACCCAGGTGTTGTTATGGCGGCAGGTGCAGGTGCCATCGGCGTAATCTTAGGCGGTACAGCACAGTACCATGGCCATACCAAAGAGCGACCACAGTTGGGTTTTGGGCAATCCGCCAGCGGCAAGGCCATTGATGAAGCACAACATCTTGTTCAAAAAGCACTCTGGATTTGGTTAACCTTTTCCGTACTGTTGGATCTACTGTTCTCTAATGTTGGAAGCAACCCCTACATGTTTTTCTTATTCTACGAGGGGTGAGAAGCAATTTACCTAGAATGAGTCGTTGTGTTAACATGCGCTTGAAATGAATTTCACCCTTTTTATGGCACGCTTAGAGCCGATTATGCATAGAACTGAAGTAGACCTTGCAAGCATGGGCTCTTTCAACGCTGTAGACAGTTATTGGTCTCCATTAAGCGAACCCACTGGATCGTGGCACGCATGAAGCTTCTTTTAACAGGTGCAGGTGGCTTTATTGGCTCAAAGTTGGCCATTTACTTGGCTCAGCAAGGGTTTGATGTTCATGCTATTAGCCGTCGCCCTCTTCATTTTTCTGCGGCCATTACATGGCACCAACAAGATCTCAGCACACCCATCAAGCTTCAGAACGTCCCAAAATTTGATGCCATCATTCATACGGCAGCGCGCTCACCTGCCCCCAGCGTGAACGATGATGATTTTCAACGGGATAATGTTGTTGCCACTGAGAACTTACGCCAATACGCGCTGGAAAATGGGGTCGCGCACTTTATTTTCCTCTCATCTGTCTCGGTCTATGGACATATCAGCCAACCCCGTGTTGATGCACAAACACCGATACAGGATGCCTCACCCTACGGTCGATCCAAACGCCAAGGGGAGGTTCTTCTTGAGCAGTGCCAGGATCACATGCACAGCTCTATCCTGCGGTTACCCGGTGTCTTAGGCCCCCAAGCGGTCACCCCCTGGCTCTGCAATGTTTATGGGCGTGTCCTGCAGAACATGACCATTCCGATCCATAACGCCGATGCAGCCTTTAATAACACGGTACATCTGGACGCTCTCAGTGAACTTATTCGGCAGCTGCTGCTTGACCCCACCCACGGGGTTGAAATTCTCCCCTTTGCCGCCAGTGAGCCATGTTCCATACGCGAAACTGTACAATTTTTAATTGATCAAACCGGCAGTCATGCCACCATAACCGTTGGTCCTTCCAATAGCCAACCGTTCACCATTGATCCTGAAGTAACCATTCAAAGAAGCGGTGTCCAGCCACTGACTGTACGAGAAACCCTCTCTCGCTATTTGGCCAACCCAGGAGAAGGGGATTGGCAGCAGGCGATCCACGCGTTTCATAAACATGGCTGTTAGGAGTTTGCTGTGCGTTTTCTGATCACAGGCAACATGGGTTACATCGGCCCTGTTCTTATCTCGCACCTCCGTCAAGCTTACCCCGGTGCCCAATTGATTGGGCTGGATCGAGGGTACTTTGCGCATGCTCTGACCACCCCTTTTGCCCTACCGGAGATTCAACTGGACCAGCAGTGGTATGGGGATGTTCGTAACTGCAGCCACACCATGTTCCAAGGTATTGACGGGGTTATTCATCTCGCCGCAATCTCTAACGACCCTATGGGCAAGGCCTTTGAGCAGGTCACGGATCTTATTAACCGTGCAGGCACCCTGCGTATTGCCCGTTTGGCACGGGAGGCCGGGGTTAAACACTTTGTCTTTGCTTCCAGCTGCAGCATGTATGGCGCTTCGGATCAGGATCTCCGGGATGAAACATCATCACTGGACCCCTTAACCGCCTATGCTCGTTCCAAAGTCGCTTCTGAACAAGATTTACAAACCCTGGCCAGTGATGACTTTTGTGTCACCGCCCTGCGCTTTGGAACCGCTTGTGGCTGGAGTGATCGTTTGCGTCTGGACCTGGTGCTAAATGATTTTGTGGCAACCGCACACACCACAGGACGTATTGAGATCCTCAGCGATGGCACACCATGGCGCCCCTTGATACATGTAGAAGATATGTCCAGAGCCATGGCCTGGGCCTTACAACGTGAAACTGAGATGGGGCCCTTTGTGGCGGTCAATGTTGGTCGAGACGATTGGAACCACCAGGTCAAAGATTTGGCCAAAGCCGTTGCAGATGTGCTCCCTGGGACCGATGTAGAGATCAACACCCAAGCCGCGCCGGATAAACGCTCCTACCGAGTAAGTTTTGCCAAATATCGGCAACTGGCCCCCGATCATCAGCCCCAGGTCCATCTTGAACAGGCCATTGAGGGCTTAAAAGCGGGGTTGGATCAGATGAGTTTTGATCAGAAAAACTTCCGTGACGGCCCTTTTATGCGTTTGAACATGTTGAGAAACCATCAACAAACAGGCCGTTTGGATGCCCAACTTAACTGGAGCGAGCGCTAATGCTTCGCCAGCAGTGCCGGGTTTGTGGGGCCGATCTCAACCATACTATGATCGATCTGGGCAACATGCCCCCTGCCAATGACCTCTTGGAGAAGGTTGATCAAGCCGAACAGGACTATCCCCTTAAAGTTATGGTGTGCCAACACTGCCTGATGGCACAGTCCGTTTATGAGCCACCAGCAGACAGCCTGTTTCGGAATGATTATGTCTATTTTTCATCTTATTCGGATAGCTGGGTGGCCCACGCCAAAACCTATGCAGAGCAGATCATTGCGCAACAAGGGTTAACCCCTGATCACCAAGTTGTTGAAGTGGCCAGTAACGATGGCTACCTGCTCCGTCACTTTAAAGAGGCTGGGATCAAGGTATTAGGTGTTGAACCATGCGATAGCGTGGCGAACGCGGCCGAAGAGCTGGGGATACCCTGCCGCCGGGATTTTTTTGGGTTATCTCTGGCCCAGACGTTACAACAGGCGGGCTACGGTGCAGATCTGTTGGTAGGGAACAATGTTCTAGCCCATGTGCCCGATATCAACGACTTTGTTTCAGGCTTGGCACACCTGCTTAATCCAGATGGCCTGTTGACCATGGAGTTTCCCCACCTCCTGAACCTTATGCAGCAGGTACAGTTTGATACCATCTATCATGAACACTACGCCTACCTCTCATTAGCTGCCGTCGAGTATCTTTTTGCCACACATGGTTTGACCCTATTTCATGTAGAAGAGCTCTCCACACACGGTGGATCTTTACGTGTGTTTGCCAAAAAACGTCAAACCCGTATCAAACCAGAACCGTCGGTTCACAAACTGTTGAGCAAAGAGCGCCAAGCTGGCCTGTTTGATCCAGAGTGGTATGCCACCTTGGGAGAAAAAGCCACCCAAGCCAAAGAGAGTCTAATCCGTTTTTTGGCGATGGCGCATGCCCAAGGTAAAAGTGTGGTTGGCTATGGTGCTGCGGCCAAAGGCAACACACTGCTTAACTACTGCGGCATATACGGAGTACACCTCTCCTACGTGGTAGACCGCAACCCCCACAAACAGAACCGCTGGCTACCCGGATCACGTATTCCCGTAAAAGATCCGGAAGAAATACGCCGTACCAAGCCCGACTATCTACTTATTCTGCCATGGAATTTAAAAGATGAGATCATGCAGCAGATGAGATATATCGAGGAATGGGGAGGCGAATTTGTTATCCCCATCCCCCACACACAGGTGGTTTCACCTAACCATGAACTTTGAACCGTTAGCCCTAGAGGGGGCGTATCGCATCCCCCTTAAACGCCTGGAAGATTCACGGGGTTACTTTGCCCGCAGTTACTGTGAGGCACACTTTAAAGAAGCTGGGCTTAACACCCACTGGCCCCAAAGCAACCTCTCCTTGAATCACCACCGTGGCACCCTAAGGGGCATGCACTTTCAACACCCCCCCCATGGGGAGATCAAACTGGTCAGCTGCCTACAAGGGAGCCTGTTTGATGTACTGGTTGATTTACGCCCAAATGCCCCCAGTTATGGACAGTGGCTCGGTATAACCCTGGAAGCCAGCAACCCCTGCACGCTCTACATACCAAATGGCGTTGCCCATGGCTTTCAGACCCTGGAGGATGATACCTTGGTGCACTATCAGATGGGCAGTAACTATCATCCCCAGGCTCAAGCTGGTTTTTTGTGGAATGATCCCAAAGTGGGCATTCAATGGCCTCACCCTGACATCGCCATTCTCTCCGCCAAGGATGCTGAATTGCCTATGTTGGCCCAGGCCCTGTGACCATAAATTAGATAGGTAAGACGCCATGCAGTTGGTGATTCTATGCGGTGGTCTGGGTACCAGACTACGAGAAGAGACTGAATTTCGCCCCAAGCCCATGGTCCCCATTGGGGGGCGGCCGATCCTGTGGCATATCATGAAATATTATGCGCATTTTGGCATTAAGCATTTCATCTTAGCGCTGGGCTACAAAGGGGATATCATCAAAGATTATTTTCTCCATTATGACTTGATGAACAGCAATGTGACCGTTGCGTTGGGCAAACCAGGCCACTACCACGTGCATGACCAACATCATGATGAACGGGACTGGACGGTAACACTGGTGCATACGGGAGATAGCGCACGCAAGGGTGCCCGTTTAAAACGGGTGGAGCGCTTTGTAGAAGGGGATCAATTTATGGTGACCTATGGTGACGGTCTCTCCAATGTGGATCTGCATGCGCTTCAAAAATTTCATAACAGCCATGGCAAAATGGCTACAGTAACTGGCGTTAACCCCATAGCCCGCTTTGGGAAATTAGAGATCGAACCTGATAATCGAGTCTCTGCCTTCTTTGAAAAACCACAAGGTGAAGGGGATTTGGTCAATGGTGGTTTTTTTGTCTTCAACCGTGATTTTTTTAAGCATCTGCAGGATGAAGAAAACTGTGACCTGGAATATGGCCCTCTAGAAGCGTTGGCAAGCCAAGAAGAGCTCATGGTACACCGTCATCACGGCTTCTGGGCATGCATGGACACCCTCCGTGACAACGATTATCTAAATGGCTTGTGGGACCGTAATGAAGCCCCATGGCGCTGTTGGTAATTACCGGTTCTCATACCGCTGGCGAATCATCCGCTCCACCCGCTTAGCCATTTCACTGTAGCGGGCAGAGTCAGCAACTTTTGTTGGTTCAACCGTGGGCACCTGCCCAAACAGCTGGGCCATTTGCGCTTCGGTTTGGTAGAACAGGCAACCCTGCTCTTGCTCTGGACGCTCTGCAACCGACCCTGCATCATATACAATAGGAATGGCCCCACAGGCCGAGAGCTCAGCCAAACGCTGTGAGCGTATGGCACCATTTAATGCAGACAAGGCATAGCGAGCCTCATTGTAGACCTCAGCCAGTGCCTCTCCATGAGGTAACTCCCCTTTAAAGAAAGGGGCAACTTCCGGGTGCATATCCCAATCCCGCCCATAGACTTCCACCTCATACCCGGCAGCCTGAGCATGCTGGCAAAACCAAGCCACACTCATATCCCGTACGACATAGTTGGGGATTTTATTTAGAGCGGCCAATAGATCTAGATTATCGCGTTCCTTATAGCTCATACAGAAATCATGATCCAACGGCAAACCTGCCTTAAACCTCTCTACACAGGCTTCAATCATGGGCGTATATTCAGGTTCATCAACCACCGACCTGGCATAAGATGATCCGATAAATATGGCCTTTTTACGTGTTTCCAGCGGCTTCTCACAGTAGAACGCGCTTTCATCAAAGCAAAAATCTTGGCGCTGTATATTAGGCGCTTGAAGCTTCTCTAGTAGCCCATCCATCTGAGGATAAGGGGAGAGATTAATATCATTCTCCCGCCACTCAACTTGTTCATTGTTATCAAAAATGGGCATACGATCCTGCCACCAAATGATATTGACACTATCATCATGCATATGGCTACTTTGGAGCTGGTTAATATAGATGGAAGCGTGCGGGTTAAATTCTTGATATATTGGAACATATGGCGGATAACAAATGGAGTGAACATCATAAGCATCTTGCTCATGATACAGTTGCACAACATGCCCGAGATCCTGAAGCGCCTTAGCCAGATTTTTTGAACTGTACTGCATCACCTCGGTATAAATTGATGTGCGCATAAAAATACGCAACGGCTGGTTGGCATCATAGGCTGGCACCTGCTCTTTGGCGTATTGACAAAGCGCGGTAAGGATCTGTTTACGTGCAACATACCCGCTGGTAATAAAATGCCCAATATTAAGGGCTTGCAACAACTGCCCACGGTCACTGTAGTCAAACCAAACATGATCAGGTTGTGCTACCCGCCCATTTTGATAGAAGTCCACATTCTCTGTAATCTCTTTAGAGAGCAAGATCAAATTGGGGGGATCATCCGGCTGAGGTTGGCCATAGGCATAGCAGATTCTAGGCATACTGGCTGAGCGGCTAAGCTCCACCATTTCATGCTTTTCTGCCGCATCTCTTGCAGCCTGCTCCGTCAGAAAAAACCGCCCGGAAAAGCGGGATAAGTCAATCGTCTGACCCGTTAGCTGGCCATACGTTTGATGACACGCCCGCATCATAACCTTATAATTTAAGCGCTCAAAGATAAGCCCCATAAGGCCAACCACTTTGACATAGAGCGCCTCTTCAACCTCTTCAACCAATGATGATAAAAGCTTAAGTGCCAGATTTTCCTGCTGCATATTGGAAAGCACCAAAGCCGTTTGATAGCGCGTATATACGCTATCTTCCCCCAATGAACGCAAATGGCTTAGGGCTTTTAGGGCCTGTGGATAGGCTTTTTGGTTGATCGAAGACTCGGTGTAATCCTGCCAAGCCTGTACATTATTGGGCTCCAGCTTGACCAAGGAGTCAAAAAATACGGTGGCGCGATCCCACATAGCTAAAGCTGCAGCACTTTTCCCAACGACCTCTAAAACATTCGGAATATGCCCATAATCTTGATAGAGCTGTTCCATAAGTACCCGAGCTTCATCCAGCCTAGCAGCCTGAACATGCATGGAAAGCTGAGTGAGCAGTTCCATAAGCTGTTGTTTGACCCCTTCGGATACACCGGACATGATAACCTCTAATGGTTTGAGCTAAGAAAATTCCACCTTTTCTTCCAAGCAAAAGATACGCCACCGCCCAAAAAAAGGGGGGCTAAAGAGCCCCCCTTTGCTTCCAACAGATCCGGATAATTGAACAGGTTTAATAACGGATCAACTTCACCTCTTGCACGTTGGGCGTATCATGTAGGGTTTGGATAAGATCTTGTGAGACATCCGAATCCACATTGATGAAGGCAATGGCGCGCCCCCCCTCTTTTTCACGTCCCAGATGGAAGCTGGATATGTTAACCCCAGCATCCCCTAAGCAGGTACCAACTCGGCCGATCAAACCTGGGGCATCATCATTAGCAATGAAAAGAAGCTGACCATCAGGCTGAGCTTCAATAGGAATTTCATCCATTGAGATCAGGCGGGGCTCACTCCCATTAAACAACGTACCCGTCACACAGCGACTACGGCGCTCCGTGGTGACCACCACCCGGATCAGTGAGGTAAAAGCACCGGTACCACTGGCGCTGGACTCCACAATCTGAATTCCCCGCTGTTCAGCTACTAGGTTGGCATTCACCATGTTCACCACCCCATCCATCATTGGGGTGAGAAAACTCTTTAACAGTGCGGTGGTAATGGGTGCACGCTTGAGCTTAGAGACCTCGCCTTGGTAGATGACCTCCACCTTAAGCACCCCGGTCTCAACAATTTGCCCAAGGGTCGTCCCCAATTTTTCAACCAGGGTGAGATAGGGGCGTAACGTAGGTAGCTCCGCTTCAGATACCGAAGGAATGTTCAGGGCATTTTTAACAACCCCACCCACTAAATAGTCACTGATCTGCTCAGCCACCTGAATGGCCACACGGGTTTGAGCTTCCTTGGTAGAACCCCCTAAATGCGGGGTCGCGACCACATTATCCAGTTCAAACAGTTTATGCTCACGGGCAGGCTCATTGGCATAAACATCCAAACCCGCCGCATAAACTTTGCCTGATTTCAGTCCATCATACAGCGCATCTTCATTATAGATGCCACCACGGGCACAGTTAACGAGAATGACCCCATCTTTCATCTGTGCAATCACATCTGCATTGACCATATTGCGGGTGTGATCATTCAACGGGGTATGAACGGTTAGCAGATCGACCCTGGGCCATAAATCTTCGGGGGTCTCGACAAGCTCCAAGCCTAAAGAGATGGCCCGATCTTTATTAATAAAAGGATCATAGGCCAGTACTTTCATATCCAACCCGGCCAAACGTTGGGCCACCAAACGCCCGACATTACCCAAACCAACGACACCTGCGGTTTTACCGGACAACTCCCGACCCATAAAACGGCTTTTTTCCCACTTGCCCGCCTTGGTAGAAGCTGTAGCGGCCGGAATATGCCGGGCTGCTGCCATGGCTAAAGTCACACCAAGCTCAGCCGTGGTGATAGCATTTCCAAAAGGGGTGTTCATCACGATGATGCCCTTTTGGGATGCCGAAGGAATATCCACATTATCCACACCAATGCCCGCACGCCCCACGACCTTCAGCTTGGTGGCGGCTTGAATAGCTTCTGGCGGTAAGCGGGTGGCAGAACGAATGGCGATACCATCATATTGATCGATACAGGTCAGCAGCTCTTCGGGGCTCATGCCCACCTTAACATCTACCTCCAGACCACGGGCACGAAAGACCTCTTCTGCCATGGGTGACATTTTATCGGCGATCAACACTTTGGCCATCTGCACTTCCCCTAAATCGATTGATTTCCACTCCAAAAAACAACAAAGGGGGAGACCTCTGCAGCGTCTCCCCCCTTAAAAAAAGCTATGCACCTGTACGAACGAGCATGGGCTTAACCGTTACGCTTGGCAAAGTCAGCCATAAAGCCAACCAAAGCCTCAACACCCTCCATGGGCATGGCGTTATAGATAGAAGCACGCATGCCACCCACTGAACGGTGCCCTTTTAGCGTCACCAACCCAGCCTCTTTGGCTTCACTGAGGAAAGTTGCGTTCAGTCCATCATCCGCCAGTGTAAAGGGCACATTCATGCGTGATCGGCTGGCAACATCGGTTGGGCAGTTATAAAAGGCGATATCATCAATCGCACTGTAGAGCATTTCAGCCTTGGCCACATTGTTCTGCTCAACCCCCTTAACCCCACCTTGGGCTTTGACCCATTTAAGTACCAAGCCCAAAATATAAATGGCATAGGTAGGTGGAGTATTAAGCATGGACTCTTTTTCAGCTTGCGCTTTGTAGTCAAGCATCAAAGGCAACCCGCTGTTACGGCCCAGCAGATCATCCCGTACAATCACCAACGTCACCCCAGAAGGGCCTAGATTCTTTTGAGCACCGGCATAGATAATGCCGTACTTAGAGACATCCAGCGAACGAGAGAGAATGTTGGAGGACATATCCCCAATCAGCGGTATATCTCCGACATCTGGGGTCCAGTGGTATTCGGTTCCATAGATGGTATTGTTGTTGGTGATATGCAAATAGGCCGCATCTGAAATATCTTCCCAATCACTTTGTTTGGGAATGAAATTAAAGTTGGTGGCCTCACTGCTGGCAACAACAGCGACATTATCACACTGTTTTTTCGCTTCAGAGATCGCTTTTTTAGACCATGCACCTGTATGAACATACGCAGCTTTTTGGCTGCGGTCTGTTAATAAGTTCATAGGGATGGTCGTAAACTGACCCGTTGCACCACCTTGCTGAAAGAGCACCTTATAGCCCTCAGGCACCCCCATCAGCTCACGGACCAGAGCCTCCGCTTCTTCAATAATGGCCATGTAGGCCGGAGAGCGATGGCTCATTTCCATGACCGACATACCGGTCCCCTGGTAGTCTACCATCTCGGCCTGGGCCTGCTCCAACACCGACAACGGTAAGACGGCGGGGCCAGCACTAAAATTAAAGACTCGAGACATGATTTGCTCCTTTAAACCAGGAAATGTAAAAGATCACCTTACGGGGTTTACGACTTGGATTTCAAGGCACCTTTAACGGCCGAAACCAGCTCTTTGCGCATCCGGCCCATCGTCGGGTTGGTTTTGGCATCAAATGGTATAGGGCGACAGTAACGCATGGTGTGGATCCCCACCCGCGCGGTAAACACGCCACCTAACAAGCCTTGACCAGCACGTGCGGCAAAAACCGATGCTAAAGAGTCACCCATGGCATCACTGGCACCATCCACCATCAACTCAGAGGTACCAGCCCCGACCAACCCTTGGGCAACATAGCTCATCAACGACATGGTGCCCCCAAAGCCTGGACGAAAACCATAACACTGGGCCACTTCACGCATCATTTTGGTATTACGCCAAATAAAGATCGCAGCATCCAAAATAGCAATGGGGCTAATGGCCGTCATTAAGGAAGAGGTAGCGGCATGGCGTACCACAATGCTGCAAGCCTGACTATCCAGTGCTGACATCGCCTCATGTGAGTAGGCGGTAAGCATTTCACCATCAGTCAAACAGGTTGTACTGGTCTCCTGATACCGTACCAAGCCATAACGCATTTCAGGGCGGTTGGCGTAGAGGCGGGAGATTTTATCCAGCAGAGGTTGGGCTTCACCCGAGCTACTACGCTGCATGAGATCCAAGGATTTTTCCCGATAACGGGTTACATCCTTTTGCTTGGCATAGAGCCGCCATTCACGAAAAGCCCACCAGCTAACAGAGGTGACCATCAACCCAGCCAGGATGGAGAAAAACACCCCCAGAACCATAGAGTATTGGTACTGTTCATCAAGGAACAACACCGCATTTTCCACCATCAATGCCGCAAAAAAGAGTAATAAGGCCAAGGCAAAACTGCGCCAGGAGAGTAAGCCCCCACGTGGTGCCCGAACTGCAGCGGCATACTGCATCATCTTTTTGGTGATCTCGACAGGTTTGGTCGCAGCTTCGCGCATGCGTTCTGGCAAGGTATCATCCCAACTCCCCTGCACCACATTTTGCACCACGTTGGAGTGCCAACTGCTCTCTTCCTGCGGGGTTGTCTGAGGTTCAGCAGGTTGCGCTGCGTGGGCAGGCATGGACGCTTCCGTTTTGACCGTATTGGTCTCCGGTGTTGTTTGCGCCATTGAAGGGCTCTGCACAGCAGACGTGTCTTGTTTTAGAGCTTCCGCTTCCTGCTCGGATAACTCCACCATCACGGGTCTTGCCCAGGTATCTGTAGCCATTATGAGAACTTGTCCCCCACAAGGAATTGCAGTGTTTGATCCAACCGCATATGGGGCAAAACGCCCCCTTGTACACCACCAAGGCGTGGCGGTTCAAACGCCATAAACTGGAATCGATCCCCGGGCCAATCATCTGCCGTAGGGATGGAGGTGGGTACGGCACCAGGATAAAGAAGCACGTCCCGTGCCTGATCTTTTAGCCGACCTTGAACAAAGGCCAACTGACATCCCTCATGTTCCCGCATCACCGTACGTGTACAGACAACGGATGAGAGGGCGATGGTTTTAATATCGACACCAAGAAAAGCGGCTTCATTGGCTGGTCTTGCCACCATTTTACCAATCAAACGGGCCAGGTTTTCATGCTGATCTGCAGCGACTTGATCCACTTTGGTCGCCGCAAAAAGCAATTTATCAATGCTGGGGTTTAACATACGCCCCAGAGGACCGGACCTTCCATATTGAAAGGTATCTAAAATGGATAACAGGGCCTGTTGCATATCTGAAAAACGGGAAGGACCCCGACTTAGCGCCTCTAGCAGGTCAACCAGCACGATTTGCCGGTCAAAACGGGCGAAATGTTCCTGCTGAAAGCCCACCACCATATGGACTTTATACGCTTCATAATGGGCTTCCATCGCCTGCCACAAGGCTGTTCCCTGAAATTTCGCAGGCAAAGGGCAAAAGAGCATCCAAGGCGCATCGCGCCATTTACCAGGAACCAGAAAGCCACCGGGCTGTAAAAGACTTAAGCCACCCTCGCGGGATTTACCACGAACAAGAAAATCCCGGTAAGCATGGTGTAACTGTGCCAGGGTGTTGGTATCCGCTGAATGATGCGGGTCAAGTTCCCCAAGCATCTGTAGCCACGCCTTGGCCAATGTCAGACGTGGTTCATCCAGACATAGCCTGTGGATCTGTGCAGACCACTGTTCAAAGCTCTGCTCCAAAAGAGGCAAATCCAAAAGCCACTCGCCAGGGTAGTCCACCAGATCCAGCTGCAAAACAGCATCTTTATTCAGGCGACGTTTGAACATACCTGAGGGCTGATAACGGATGGCCAGACGCACTTCGCTCAAACCATCCGTGGCACGGGGCCATAAAGGCTGGTCGGCGGTTAACTGTTGAATTTGGTCTTCATAGGGAAAACGAGGGGCATCCCCCGGGCCGGTGGGCAGTGTGATAGAACCTTTAAAGCGACCTTGGGTGAGCACATCCAAGTGAGCTGCACCAGCCCCATGAAAGCCGTGTAAGATTTGATGGGTCAACGCATTGATAAAGACCGTCTTGCCGCTCTGGCTTAAGCCGGTAACAGCCAGACGAACGGAGCGGTCCATAGCAGCATTGACCAGCTCATCGAGCTGGGCACGTTTTTGGGTAATCCATCGATTCAAAGCAAGATCCGTCACGTTCAACCATAAAAGATATCAAACTGTGCATGAAGAAAGAACGATCATAGCCTAATTGGCACGCAGAAACAGTAGAAACCCGCACCATTTTGGAATTGAATACCCCCCACTAAATTTGGTGATCGAGCCATGCCGAAACAGTGATATTTCTACCTATCGACTTTCCATATTTGACCGAATAGTGGCACTTTTAAAAGGTAAACAGAATCGTTGGCTTGTCGATCAAATGTAGGCGAAAGTACACTTAGATTAAGAGATCTATCGGAGCATGGCATACACCATAAAGGCCATCGACTTAACAGCGCCCCATATTAGACCTAGATCAAGTACAGGCTGACGCGACTACTGAAACACCATTTTTTTGCGTGGTAAGCGTGCAGGAAAAAACCAAAGAGAGGAAAAGCGGATCCCCATTTAGCTCAGAATAAGATCTGTGAAGGAGAAGCTACCTACACTAAAGCCGGAGAGATCTCATGGAATGGGGATAGGAGACACAGAGATGGCATACCAGTAATAAGACACCTCTATTACTCAACCAAAACCGGTACTCAGTTAGGCTGAAAGTTCTGTAAAAAACGGCTCCAATCTTCGGGGGTATCCACATCCCACTGCGGTTCACTTTCCCACAGCGTCAGCCCCTGCTTAACAATAGCCTGTCGGGTTTGCTGAGCCACAGCCTCCCCACCCCAGGTAATCTGCTGAAACAGGCTGGGCACACACTGTTTAACCCCCAGCAGAATATAGCCCCCATCCTCAGCAGGGGCCATCACAACATCATGGGTAAGCAATGCTTGGGCGGCCTGTAGCAACAATGCCGGTGTAACAGAAGCGGCATCCGCCCCTAACAACACGACACCATCAGCTTGTTGCAAGCCGCTATCCACCGCATGCATCAGACGCTCACCCAAATCCCCCTGGGGCTGAAGAGATCGTTGAGCCGTAGGGAATAGTTGTTCAAACAGGGGATGTTCAGCGGAAGGGGTTGCCCATAAGGTCAATGAGCCGGGCCAAGCATGAAGCTGTTTGGCCACATGTTTCAATAACGTACAGTGGGCATGCAATGCGGTCTGATCACCCAGTGTAGCCGCCAGCCTGGTTTTAACCTTACCAAGCTGGGGTACACGGGCCATCAGTGCCAAATTTAATCTCAACAGCAGCCCCCACCAGGGGTGCAGCTTCCACCACTGCTGCTGGAGCCACCTCGAATCATCTCAACAGGACGGATGGTACCGGGACCTTGGGTAAAGGGTGTTGGCAACATACTCCGTGCCGGTGCCATGCGAATAAAATGTTCGACATAAGGCTCACGCCCCAGCAGCTCATAGGTCTGCTTATTGACCGCAATACGTTGCCCACAGGGGTAGATATTTTCCCACTCATCGGTGACATGGGTAAAGGGGCCTTTATAAATAACAGCATGGCCTTGATCGGATGGATCAACCACGGGCGGCTTATGAGCTACGATGGTGACAGAGCGGAACTCAATGCCCCCCTCTACCCGCCACGGTTTTTCATCCCACTTATCGTAAGCAACCCCCACAAAGCCAGCCGCACGGAAAGCATCCCCAAACCCTGCCTCTTCAAAAGCACCAGAAATACAACCAGACCAGAGTTCAGGATCATTTTTCATTGCATCAGGAATGGGTGCATCACTGACAATATCGGAGATTGCTGCTCGGCCTCCAGGCTTAAGAACTCTAAAAATTTCTGACATTAACTGCTGCTTATGGGCATCATCCACCAAGTTCAGCACGCAGTTGGAAACCACCAGATCCACAGAGTTGGATGGAATCATTGGGCTTTCTGAGCGCTGAGCCTGCTTCCAAGCCTCAAAGGCTTGCATCTGCTCCACGCTCTGCACGGGGTGTTCAGCTAAATAGGCCGAGACCGCATCCAAACTCAACGCCAAATCCTGAATTTGCCCCTTATGGAACGCAACCCGATCCTCACCCAACTTCTCGGCCATCTCAGACTGAAACTGGCGGGCTAAAGCCAGCATATCATCGGTCATATCCACACCGATCACACGCCCGCCCTCTCCCACCAATTGAGCTGCCATGTAGCAGATTTTACCGCCACCAGAGCCTAAATCCAAAACGGTATCACCCGCTTTGACATAGCGGGAGGGATCCCCACATCCATAATCCCGATCAACAATCTCTTTAGGCAACAGTTTCAAAAGATCTTGATCATAGTCCACCGGGCAGCACAGCTCTGGCTCAACGGCCTGGGCACCTGCGGCATAGCGGTTTTGCACATGGCTGGTCATGTTCATGGGGTATTCTCCATCTTTTTCATAAATGCCTTCACCTGCTTCATAAAGGCAGGAAGTTTCTTTAAAGTACTAATCTGCAGCATATTTTCCCTGTGCGGCTGCCCCCACCAACCGGTCCAGGTTTCACCCTCAGGCACTTTACCGGAGGCCAGCCCTGTACTGGCACCAATGCGCGCCCCCGAGCCCACCTCAACATGGGGCGCCAAGCCCGCTTGACCAGCAAGAATGGCATAATCACCAATGATACACGATCCCGCAATACCCACCTGAGAAACAATAATGCAGCTCTTGCCAATTTGAACATTATGTCCAATTTGAACCTGGTTATCGATACGGGTTCCGGCACCGATACGTGTTTCACCAAAGCGGGCACGGTCAATGGTGGTATTGGCACCAATTTCCACCCCTTCTTCAATGACGACATTACCAAAGTGTGGAATACGCTGGTGCTGACCCTGGACAAATTCATAGCCAAAGCCATCGGAGCCCACAACGGTACCACTATGGATGATGGTACCTGCCCCAACTTCACAGCGTTGATGGATCACCACCCCCGGATGCAAAACCACATCATCATCTAGGATCACATCATCTTCCACCACAACATGGGGGCCAATACTAACCCGTTGCCCCACCGTGGCTTTAGAGCTGACAACCGCACTTGGGTGAATGCCATGGTGGTTTGCACCAAACCCAGACATACCCAGCAAAAGACCAGCTCGCCCCGCATCCAGTGCCGGTGCTGAACTCACTAAATGTGGTCGCTTGACCTGCCCTGTCTCTGCAACTTTTTGACTGATGATCAAAGCGGAGGCTGAGCCCATTTTTTCAAGATAGCCCGGTTCTAACACAAACGAGAGCGCACCTGATGATGCGGACTCCACCGGAGAAACGGTTGTAATCTCAACATCTTCGCCATGCAAAGTCAGCTGCAACTGACTGGCCAATTGCGATAATTTCATTATTCACTCCCGGCTACACAGTCCGGCTCATGGATTTTGAATGGATACTCACATGGGCCAACAGCCCCATGGCCACCATTGTTGTTAATAGTGAGCTACCGCCGTAGCTTACCAGAGGAAGGGGTATCCCCACCACAGGCAGAATGCCGACAACCATGCCAATGTTAATGACAACTTGCAGTCCTAACATGGTTAACAGGCCAACAGCTAATAGCATTCCAAAGCGGTTTCGCGCTGTCATACAGATAAACAAACCACGTGCAACGACAATGGCATAAAGCCCAAGCAGAACAATGGCACCAACAAAGCCCCACTCTTCAGCAAGCACTGAAAAAATAAAATCGGTATGCCGTTCAGGTAGAAAATTCAACAGGTTCTGACTGCCAGAAAGATACCCTTTTCCCAACACACCACCAGATCCCACTGCAATTTTAGACTGAATAATGTGATAACCAGCCCCCAATGGATCACTCTCTGGGGAGAGGAGCGTCTCAACCCGGCGCCGCTGATAGTCATGCAAACTATTCCATACCAAGGGCATGGCGGCACCAAGCATAACAAAACCACCAAGAAGAATTTTCCATGACAATCCAGCCACAAACACGACGGTAATCCCAATGGCCGCTACCGCAATGGCCGTACCCAGATCTGGCTGCTTTAAGATTAAAACCATGGGCAGGCCGATCAAAAAAGCGGGGCCGATCAGATCTTTTAAGCCAATACCTTTGGCCACATTTCGATCATGAAACCAACGCGCCAGAGCAATCGCCAGAGCCACCTTCATCAGCTCTGAAGGCTGCAAGCGCATAATCCCCAGATCAATCCACCGCCGAGCCCCCATACCGATATGGCCCATGGCAAATACCGCCACCAATAGTAATAACACCAAGAGGTAGATTAAATAGGCGTTGTGCCGAAAAACTTTTTCTCCCGCCAAGGCCAACATAAAAAACAGCATCAGCATGGCGACAATCCGTACCCCCTGCTTGATGAGAATATTACTGTCCCCACCCGTAGCTGAATACAGAACCCCTAACCCAATACCTAAAATGGCAAGAACCGCCAAAAACAGGCCCCAGGGAAAGCGATAAACCCGCTCTTCCATGGTTAAACGTTGCGATGAAGGCGTTAAAATACCTTTTCGTTTTTGTCGTTTATCGCTGTTCATACCGCTCGGCGTTCCCAACGCAGTTGTCGACGGGTAAAGTGTGCATCAATAATCGCCTGAGCAACCGGTGCGGCAGTACTACCCCCATGTCCACCATGTTCAACAATCACCGCAATAGCCAACTCTGGGTCTGTTGAGGGGGCATAACTGACAAACAGCGCATGGTCCTTAAACCGTTCTTGCTCTTCAGGAATCGGCTTGCCTCCCTCGGTTTTACGTCGATGCCGTACCACCTGTGAGGTACCCGTTTTGCCGGCAGCTCTGACCGTTTCTGGTTTGGCATTGCGGGCCGTGCCTGAGCGACCGTAGTAGACATACTCCATCGATTTTTGCACCAACTGAAGATGTTCAGGATCCAGCCGGGCATGATTGAGCACTCGGGGCTCGTAACCACCACGAGGGCGCACCAAAGAAGGCTGGTAAAGTGTCCCCCCGTTGGCGATGGTTGCTGTCATATTGACCAACTGTAGTGGTGTGGCGGAGAGATACCCCTGACCAATGGCGGTAATCAATGTCTCACCGGGAAACCATATTTTCCGATGACGCATGCGTTTCCAGTTACGGGATGGGTTAAGCCCTCGGCTCTCACCGCCCAGCTCAATCCCCGTTGTCTGACCAAAACCAAAACGACCCGCCATCGCATGAATCTGGTCAATACCCAATTTATCGGCAATACGATAAAAATAGACATCACAGGATTGAGACATGGCCTTGTTCAGGTCTACCCAGCCATGCCCCCCCCGGTGCCAACAGTGGAACCGATGACCTTTGTACGACCAATACCCTGGACAATGGAGCTTTTGGGTCGGGGTGATAACCCCTTCCCCTAAAGCTGAAAGGGCCACAACCATCTTGAAGGTTGAGCCAGGCGGATATTGACCTTGCAGAACTTTGTTGGAGAGAGGACGCTTGGGATCATTAATCAGGGTATTCCAGGCGTTACTGGTAAAACCTTGAATGAATTGATTGGGATTATAGGACGGAGAACTAACCAAGGCCAAGATCTCACCACTGCGGGGATCCATCACCACCACCGCACCGGCACGATTCCCCAAGGCCTTTTCGGCATCCTGCTGCAAGGCCATATCAATGGTAAGGACCAGATCTTCACCAGTCTTTGGCTGGCTGGCCCGCAGCTGCCGCACCTGACGCCCAACGGCATTAACCTCAATTTCGGAGATGCCTTCATCCCCCCGCAATTTTTTTTCGAAGGCACGTTCCATGCCCGTTTTACCCACCAGATCACCTGATCGGAAAGCTACCCGGCTAAATCGTTCTCGATCCCGCCCGACAACCTCCCCCAAGTACCCAAGCAAGTGGGCTGCACTATTACCATGGGGGTAGTTCCGCCGACTTTGCGCCTGTATCATCATACCTGGGAAGGCGTGCTGCCTAGCCTCAAGCCGGCTCACCTCTTCCCATTTTAGATTGTCTTTAACCTGAACAGGGAGAAAAGAGCGCTGACGCTTAACCTGTTTAAGTAACCCTTCCACCTCATCATCGGTCAGATCCACCAACTTACGCAGACGGGCCACCAGTGGCATAAGGGGCCCTGCCCGCTCGGGAACAATTAACAGACGGTAGTCTGGAACATTGTCCACCATCACCTGACCAAAGCGGTCTAAAATACGCCCCCTGGGGGCCGGGATAGGGTTCCAGCTAATCCGGTTATCTTCTGCCAGATCTTTATAATCGCCCCCTTTCAGCACCTGTAGCTGAAAGAGCCGCCCAGCAAGCAGTAAAAACAGCCCACCTTGCAGCCCACCCAGCAGCAATACCCGTTTACGGGCATCGATTCGGAAGCGTTCGTACTCATCTTCCAGCACGGGGGGTTTCTCCCAACCAGATACGGTGAATATGGATCAGCAGGGCCACGATTAAAGGGGCGATCAAAGCTGTGGCTGCAATACGGCCAAACAGAAGCGGCCAGCGCACGCCCCACCCTTGCAACAAGGTAGACAAGCCAAGCTGAATGAACTGATCCAGCATGGACAATAGCGCCAAAATGGGCAATAGAAAGATGGCATCCGTCGCCCGCAACCGACGACCAAACCGACGAATCAACAGGGTAATGAGTGTTTTACTCAGTGCATTCATACCCAGCGGTCCCCCACTGAGCACATCAACCGTCAAACCTGCACTAAAGGCAGAACCTGGCCCACAGCGGTCCGGGCGGTAGAGTCGCCAGTAAAACAGGGCAACCAACAACAGATCTGGGCGCCAAACCGACCATGCCTCATAGGGCAGCGCAACCTCCTGCACCGCCACCGCCAGCAACAGACTTAAAAAGGGCAACCAAGGTGCCAGTAAGGTACCCGCTAAGGTCATGGCGATGGTGATGCTTCAGGCATCAGACCCAGGGGCCGCAAATCGGTGGAATCGGTTATCGTAGCCTCATCCCGCTCCCGTAGTGGTACGGTTTCTACCACAGGAAGCATTAAACGCAGCTCTTCTAAGCGATCCAAATCAACCAAAGAACGGGCTTTTGCCTGGATAAACAGACCATCGACATTAAGATTTAATGCGGTCACACGGGCAACGCCAATACCCCTGGGAAACACCCCCCCCGTACCAGAGGTAATGAGTAGATCACCCACATGAATATCCCCCCCTTTGACCACAAAACGAAGATCCAGGGTTTGATCATTACGCCCCGCCACCACCGCCCGTAAACGGGAGCGCTGGACCTGGACCGGCACACGGGAGTTGATATCCTGAAGGGTCAACACAGTACTGCGCCGGGTCCCAACGGCCACCACACGACCCACCACACCCGCAGGACTTACAGCAGGGGTATCCGGTCGTACTTTTTCCTCAGCACCGGCGTTGACCAGCAGAACACGGGAAAAGGCAGAAGAGCTATCCCCGACCACACGGGCCACGGTATAGGTATAAGAAGGCTCAACCGGCATACGCAAAATCTGCCGCAGACGCCTGTTCTCCTTAAGGGTCTCATCCAGCTGCAAACGCATGGGCCCCAGGTTAGAGACCTGCCGCTTCAGGCGTCTGTTCTCCTCATCAAGCCGCCCTAGCTCCTGCAACCGTTGATTCGCTGCACGGGTAGCCTCGACAGGGGAGAGCAACAAACGTTGCACCCCCCCCATCAGGTTAGCAACACTCCCCTTAAAGGTCTGCATACCTGGCGAGTCTGCCCGGAGTACAAATAATAGAAAAACGGCCAGCAACAGAAAGGTTGCGGCCGTTAATCTTTGTCGGTGCAGACGTATGAAGCTCCACAAGGGCAGCATTTCATCCTACCAAGTTTTTACTGGTCAGTAAGGATGTCAGACATGGCATCCAGTTCATCCAACGCTTTACCGGATCCCATCACCACACAGGAGAGTGGATCTTCGGCCACAATGACAGGTAAACCCGTCTCTTCTGAGAGCAGACGATCGAGCCCACGCAGCAAGCCACCGCCACCGGTGAGGACAATACCCCGATCCACGATATCCGCCGCCAACTCAGGCGGGCAACGTTCCAGGGCAGTACGCACCCCTTCGGTTATGGCATTGATGGGCTCTTGCAGGGCTTCAAGAATTTCAGGATCAGAGATGATCTGATGCTTAGGCACACCATTAATCAAGTCACGCCCCTTAACCTCTACCTCAATACGTTCTTCCTGAGGATAGGCCGAGCCAACCTGAATTTTAATCATTTCCGCCGTGCTCTCGCCGATCAGCAGGGAGTATTTACGCCGGACGTGGGCCATAATGGCCTCATCCATTTTATCCCCACCCACACGAATGGAACGAGAAAAAACGATGCCAGCCAGGGATATAATGGCAACTTCACTGGTTCCGCCACCAATATCTACCACCATGGATCCTGAGGCATCGGTAACCGGCAACCCGGCCCCAATGGCCGCAGCCATGGGTTCTTCAATCAAGAACACCTCTCGGGCACCCGCTGTCTCAGCAGATTCCCGAATGGCTTTACGCTCCACAGGTGTCGCACCGTTGGGCACGCAGACAATAATGCGTGGAGAATGAAAAAAGCGGCGCTTATGAACCCGGCGAATAAAATGCTTCAGCATCGCCTCCGTCACCGTAAAGTCAGCGATCACCCCATCGCGCATGGGACGGGTGGCCACAATATTACCGGGGGTACGGCCCAACATACGTTTGGCTTCATTACCCACCGCCAAGACTTTACGACCATTCCGTGGGCTTTCATGGATAGCCACCACCGAAGGTTCAGAAAGTACGATGCCTTTTCCTCGCACATAGACCAAAGTGTTGGCTGTGCCAAGGTCAATGGCCATATCGGTGGAGAAAAGCCCCAAAAGTTTACTCAACATTACCGTGGAACCTCAGGTACAAGGGTCTACTCTATAGATAGGGTTTGTACGTCACTGAAACCATAGTGGCGTAACCCTGCCAATATCCAGCCTTTCCGACACCAAAAGTGTATGCAATAAACGGTGCATCCTTGGCGACGGAGGCATTTGGACTTAAGCTATAGGAATGTACACGTTACCTACCAGCGCTTCAAGCACCCATTACAGGGCAGCAGCGCATTACCTTCATTAATGGCTTTATCATGCATCGAGATGCCAAACGCCCTCTGGTCAATATTGCTGAATTGGACGCCGCCATTGCAGATTCTCTGCGACGACATGGTGCCAATATCCTAGAAACAAAAGGACGGCAAGAGCTTGTTCAACTCTTTAAGAATGCCCTGCAAATGGGCCGGGAGGCCCTACGTCTCGAACATGAAAGTGGGGCCTCGGGACGGCGCATTGTTAAAGGACACACCTTTGTGGTGGATCTACTGCTCAACCGCCTGCACGCGCTCATTCATGGGATCTCTGATCAATTGAGTGAACATGAAGCCTCGACGTTTCAGGAGAGTCCAGAAGAGCGGTATGCCATGGTCGCCACGGGGGGTTATGGCCGGGGGGAACTGGCCCCCTACTCCGATATTGACCTTTTATTTATTATTCCGGATGGTGCCAAAGCTGACATTACCGGCAAAATTGAGAAGGTTCTCTACTTCCTTTGGGATCTGGGTTTGGATGTTGGCCAAGCAGTTCGCACCTTAGATGAATGCATGGCGCAGGCTAATGAAGAGATCGAAAACCGCACCAGCATGCTGGAATCCCGCTTTTTAGCCGGGAACCGCAAACTTTTTAAGACTTTTCGAGATCAGTTTCAGGACCGTGTACTTTCTGATCCTGCCGGTTTTCTTAAAGAAAAACTGGAAGAGCAGACCAAACGCCATGAACGCTTTGGCAACTCCTTGTTCTATTTAGAACCTAATATTAAAGAGAACCCAGGCGGTTTAAGAGACATCCACACCCTCTTCTGGGCCGCCAAATATCGCTATAAGGTTCAGCGTGTTAAAGATCTCATTCCTCAACAGTTAATTACCGAGGAGGAGTACAACACCTTCACCCGAGCTCGGGAGTTTCTTTGGCGTATTCGTAACGCTCTGCACTACACAGCAGACCGACGGGATGACCGTTTGACTTTTGGTCACCAGGTCACCATTGCTCAAGATTTTAGCTATAAAGATCGTGAAGGCATGTTGGGCGTTGAGCAGTTCATGCGCCGCTACTACCAAACGGCCAAGCAGATTCATAATCTCTGCCAAGTCTTTCTTCACCAATATGCGGAAGAACATAAAGATACTGAACTTCAATCAGTACCGCTGGAAGACTGCTTTGTGCTGGATGGGGACATGCTCACGGTGAGCTGCCCCAACGCCTTTGAGGAAGATCCATCCCGGCTGATGACACTGTTTGAAACGGCGCAGCGGTATGATAAGAGCATCCATCCCAACGCGCTTCGTCAGATCACCGGCAACTTAGCCTTGGCAGACCGTAACTTTAGGCACAACGAGAAGGTGATCGAATCCTTCCGTAAAATCTTAACCGCCAATAGAGGGGTAGCCTGGGCGCTACGCCGGATGAACAACTGCGGTTTGCTGGGCCGTTTTATTCCAGAATTTGGGCGGATTATTGGCCAAACACAACACGATCTCTTTCATGTGTATACCGTGGATGAACACTCCATTTTGGCTGTGGAAGCCCTGCGTGCCATCCGTGCAGGCAAGCTCACCAACGAACTTCCACTGGCGACTGAGCTGATCAATCGAGTGCGCAACCCATTGGTTTTACTGGTGGCTGTGCTCTTTCATGATATTGCTAAAGGGCGTGGCGGTAACCATGAGATCAAAGGGGCCATTATTGCCCGCGAAGTGTGCCCACGCCTAGGCTTGGACCGTCAAGAGACCGAACAGGTGGCATGGCTGGTTCGTAACCATCTCATCTTCTCCCATACCGCCTTCCGGCGTGATGTCAACGACCCTGAAACCGTCTTCCAATTTGCCCGCCAGATGGGTGGGTTGGAAAATATGGATATGCTGTTACTGTTAACGGTTTCGGATATTCGTGCCGTCGGCCCCAATGTTTGGAATGAGTGGAAAGCCTCTCTGTTGCGTCGCCTATATGGTGTGACGTCACAAGTGATTGTTCGCGGTCTGTTTAAACCGGAAGATATGGCCGAACTGGCCCAAGAACAGCGTGAAGCAACCAGTGACATGTTGTGCGAAGATTACACAGAAGATGAGGTCCAAGCCTACTTGGATCGTTTTTATGATGACTATTTTGTGGGCTTTGAACCCGGTGCAGTTGCCGATCATTTCCGCAGTTTACATGGCAAACTTAATGATCCGCTGGCGGTCTGCTTCCGAACCAACCCAGCTTCAGATACAACAGACATGCTCATTTACTGCCAGGATCACCCTGGTCTGATTGAACGTATTTCTGGTGCTCTCGCGGTGGAATCTATTGGTATTCTCTCGGCCAACGGCAACACCACCAAAGATGGTATGGCCCTGGATATCTTTGTGATTCAGGACTGGCAAGGGCAGCCAGTGACAGACCCTGAGAAGCAAGAAAAGGTTAAAGTGACCTTAGCTAAAATACTCAGTGGCAGCATGGCCGCAAGTCTGGAACCAACCCACAAGCTTAAAATCCGTAAAGATGATCATTTTGAAGTCCCCACCTCGGTAAGCTGGGATCATCACGCTTCGGAGATCTACACCATTATGGAGATCACCACCCGTAACCGTTTTGGTCTGCTGCATGCCGTGACCCGTACCCTCGCTGAAGAGGGTGCCCAAATCAACACCTGTAAGATTGCAACCTATGGTGAAAAAGCCATTGATGTCTTTTATCTTAAAGATCTGTTTGGTCTAAGACTTAACCATAACCGTTGCCAGCGCATTGAAAAAGCACTGCACAAAACCTTGGAAGCCTTAGAGCCGGAACAGGCCGACAACTAAGCCACAATAGATCTGATGAATATCTTCCTTGGTTACGATGCGAACCATGGCAAGGCGACATTTCTGGGTAAAGCCCCCTTATTCCTAGGGGGTTTCAGTGGTTAGGGTTGCATTTTCCCTGGCATGCATGGCAAACTCCGCCACAACCTTTAGAACGTTGAGCTGCATTCATAAGAAGAATCCGGCTTTTATGTGACCCATTACTTGAGGATTACACCGTGTCTAACCCCTGGCAACCCGACTCCTGGCGCAAACTTACCGCTCTGCAACAACCCGAGTGGCCCGATCAGGCATCGCTTAAGCAGGCGTGTGACAACCTCGGCAGCTATCCGCCGCTGGTTTTTGCTGGTGAAGTACGCGCCCTCTCCGACCACTTGGCTCGTGTGGCCAATGGTCAAGCTTTTTTGCTGCAAGGTGGTGATTGTGCTGAGTCCTTTGGGGAGTTCAATGCGAACGCCATTCGTGACAAGCTGAAAATCTTACTGCAGATGGCGGTTATCCTCACCTATGGCGGTGGTCGCCCCGTGGTTAAAGTAGGACGGATTGCCGGTCAGTTTGCCAAGCCACGTTCTAGCCCGACGGAGACCAAAGGGGAGCAGACCTTACCCAGTTTCCGTGGTGAGATGGTCAACGACCCTTATTTTTCTGAAGCCTCTCGCAACCCTGATCCAAACCGCCTGGAGCGTGTTTATTTTCAGTCAGCCAGCACCCTTAACCTGCTGCGCGCCTTTACCAGTGGGGGGTATGCAGACCTGCATAGCCTGAATAATTGGACCCGTAGTTTTGTGGCTAACAGCCCCCAGGGACAACGCTATGCTGAGATAGCAGATAAGCTTAGTGATGCCCTGAAGTTTATGGACACCATTGGTATTTCCTCGAGCAACACCTCTGTGCTGCATGAGGTCGAGTACTTTACCAGCCATGAAGCCCTGATCCTGGACTATGAACAGGCGCTGACCCGTGAAGATTCACTGACCAACGAGCACTATTGTTGCTCAGCACATATGCTCTGGATTGGTGAGCGCACCCGTCAACTAGACGGTGCCCATGTAGAGTTTCTTCGTGGCGTTAAAAACCCCATCGGGGTTAAATTGGGGCCCACAGCGACAGCAGAAGATGCCTTAAGACTCTGTGATGCACTCAACCCAGATAACACACCAGGCCGGTTAACCTTCATTACCCGCTTTGGACACAATAAAGTGGAAGAGGGGCTACCTAAGCTCATTCAGGGCGTGCAACGTGAGGGGCGTTCCATTATTTGGAGCTGCGACCCCATGCATGGCAATACCTTTACAGCCAGCACCGGACACAAGACCCGTAATGTTGATCATGTCATGTCAGAGATCCGCTCTTTCTTTAATGTGCATAAAGCGGAAGGCACCTGCCCCGGCGGTGTACATTTTGAACTGACCGGCGATAAGGTAACGGAGTGTGTTGGTGGATCTCACGACCTAACAGAGGACCAGCTGCCTGAACGGTATGAAACCACTTGCGATCCACGTTTGAATGCCACCCAAAGTCTGGACATTGCTTTCTTGATTGCTGAGACACTACAAGATCTAAAAAAGTAGTCACTCCTCTCTTGTAAGTACCTAATAAAAAGGGCGGCCCTATCCCATGGGCCGCCCTTTTTATTATTGAGAGTAGATGGGTTGGAATATCTGATCACGCACCCTATTTATCTCTGCTCAGAGTAACCCATCGCAGGTTGACCCTTTACCAGTTAAAATCCTTCTCATAACCCCAACCGATTAACGCATGCCCACACATCTGTTTGGTTATCTGCTTTAAACTGTCATCAAAATGATTTTTCCAATCGCCCGGTGCCCCTTTTCTCTTAAAACCATGAACCTGCCCCGTTGCTTCCATGGTTTTAGAGCGCCCTTCAAATGTGGTTTGTTTAACTATTTGTAGGACAGCATCAGGCAGCATGGGTACCTGTAAAAAATCTGCCAGCTGCTCAACCGCTTGCGCTTTATTCATCACCAGATCTTCATAACGACTAAAAAAAAGAGGCAGCCCACTCTCCTGCCACTGACGAACCCATGAAATCAGTTTTTTATACTGTGACCCATGGTTCAGATCATCCAACTGCAGGCCCAGCATTAAGGTGGTAAGCGCTGATTTTTTATCTAAATTTTTTAGATAATTGGTCATGCATCGATTCTCTCTACCCAATATCTTGCTGTAGTAGTAATAAAATGAGACCAGCTGATCTCGGGGATCACGAAGCTGCACAATGACACGGTAGTTATTCTCTCGTAGGTATTGCACAAAATCAGGCGTTGCCTCCCAGTGCCCCACCAAGAATTGATCTTCTCCCATGTTATGCTGCATATGCCTACTCAACTGGTTCTGAGTTGCACTGGGCCAGTCGTGGGTTTGGCCTGTCATGGCCTGTAAAATGTCAGACATTAAATAGGTCCCACACTTTTGGAAAGAACAGAGTATAAACTTTTCTGGTTTTTCTGACGGTAAGGCCTGCGAAACCACATTCATGGTCCGCGGTAAGGTGTGCCGACAAGATGAAGGGTCCAACGCCATGGCTTGATGCAGAAATGGCGCCGCTTCTTTATAGTAACCGTAACGGCTGTACGCACGACCCACGGTATAGTGCAAACTGGCGTTATCAGGATCCAGCGCCAACTCGGCCATTAAGTAGGAGATCGCTTGATCTAGGGAATCCATATCCAGACAGATCTGACCCAGTTTAAGATTAATACCTTTGGTCTCCGGGGCCAGCATGAGCACCTGACCTAAATGGTGTATCCCTTGAGCGGTACTCTCTTTTGATGCAACAAGCAGCATACCCAAACGAACCAAGGTTGGAACATGGTCAGGTTTTTGGGATAAGACCCGCTCCATCATATCTTTAGCCTGATCGTGATCCCCAGCTTCCTGTAAGATACGAGAGAACATGCACAGCACGTCAACATGGTCAGGATTGGTTTTTAAAATATGACGATATCCTTCAGCGGCCTGCTGGATCCTACCTGCTTTATGTGCCGACAAGGCATCCCTAAAGAGCGCTAACTGCTCAATTTCTGACAATCCCTCATCATCCGCCGCCAATGGTGTTATACACATAGAAATTTCCCGATGATTAATGGCCTGGAAAACATACCCACACCGTATCGAAAGCAAACTTTAAACCAGCCCGAAATCGCGTAATATTTTTCCCACGACCAAGGGCTGATCGGTGCAGTCCATACCAACACCAAGCCTGTGCGATCTACCCCCCCTCTCTTGACCAACCCAAGAGATGCGCCAACCGACCATTGAGCAGTCCGTTGGCGCATGCGATGGAATTGGGGCTTTGGTACGATGAAGAAGATGAACCCCGACTCTTTGCAGCCCAAAATAGCGTAATATTTTTCCCACGACCAAGGACTGATCGGTGCAGTCCATACCAACACCAAGCCTGTGCGATCTAACCCCCCTCTCTTGACCACCCCAAGAGATGCGCCAACCGACCATTGAGCAGTCCGTTGGCGCACACCATGGTTACTCAGACGATGTGATTAGGGCTTTTGTACGATGAAGAAGATGTACCCGTACTCTTTATGGTGCTGTTCAAAAAGCGCTTGCTCACGATAGCTTTCCGCAATGACTTCCGCCAGTACTGCGTTTGAATCTGCTTGTTCAGAGAGCTGATCTAACCTTTTCTTCAGTGGATCATAATAGCTCGTCCACCATGTCTGAGAAGGCAGCTTCTCGGCGGAACAAAATCGGTACCCCAACGCTTCTGCCCGAGTAATACTCTCACCAACCGAACACATATCGGGATAGTTTTCCTGCCAAAACGCTGTGGCAGGAGCCGATGGCTCCGTGGTCAACCAGCAGCAATCGGAGTAGACCACAAACCCGCCTGGCTTTAATAACTCAAACCAGTTTTGTAGAGCCTGTTCCACACCAACGCTATAAGCTGCACCTTCAGACCAGATCAGATCACAACTGTTTGCTGCTAAACCTGATGCCAACATATCACCAACCTGTGGTGTGATATGGTTTTGGAGTGCATGCTCAGCCAGCCAGACCTGTAGCTCTTGGATAAAAGGAGGGGCAAAATCGATGGCGGTAACATGACCCTTGAGCATACCCGCCAACATACGGGCTGCATGGCCATTACCACACCCCATATCTGCCATTTCAGGATGCGTCGGCAAAAGGGGCATAAGATGCTGGATCATACGACGAACCAACTCATCACTACCGGGCCCTTTGCGGGGTAGGTCTTGATGGATGGAAATAAGTGCTTCAATAATGGGATCGAACATGGTTCGAACTCTCCACAGATGTGCAAGCCCAGGTGATTTGGGCAATGGGATATTGCATCACTGATATTCTATCAGTAATGGGCACATTGTGTGACTCTGTTCAGCGCATGCTACAGCTAAAACAGAATCAGATGAGAACCGACTCTAAAAACATCAAAACTCCATTGGTAGATAACCTGCTACACTATACTAGCCATCGTAAGACCATAGCAAGCCATTAGAACGGGAACATCCATGGTACGGCTATAAGGGTGATCATCATCACTAAAAGCTGTAAGGGCACACCAATCTTTACAAAATC
Organism: Magnetococcus sp. PR-3; assembly: GCF_036689865.1. Taxonomy (NCBI): domain Bacteria; kingdom Pseudomonadati; phylum Pseudomonadota; class Magnetococcia; order Magnetococcales; family Magnetococcaceae; genus Magnetococcus; species Magnetococcus organivorans. Next base: position 15,021 of record NZ_JBAHUQ010000022.1, on the reverse strand, counting down.
ATTAAAGCGATAGTTACCTGGTCCTAGTACCAAGGTATTGACAGGGGATGCCACAGGGGTTGCAAAAGCGGTAGAGGCCGCAATAGCTACAGCCATAAGTAGAGGATAAGCAGAGACATCCAACCCCTGTGCCGTACCTATGGCAATGGGGGCAATCAACACGGTTGTGGCTGTATTGGAGATAAACTGACTAAAGAGCGTGGTCAGGAAAAAAAGCCCTGCCATCAATGCCAATGGACCATATCCGCCAACACCATTCAACAACCCCTGTACCATAAGATCTGCCCCACCACTTTTTTGTAGAGCGGTTGCCATAGGCAGCATGCCCGCAATAAGAACCAAGGACTCCCAACGAACAGCATGATAGGCCTCCTCCATACTCAAACATTGAGACAACACCATAATCAAAGCAGCCAATAATACCGCAACAACAGTGGGCAAAAGCTTAAAGGTTAGAACAACCATCATCACGGCCACAATACTTAAAGCCAGCCACGCACGATCACGACTTGGGGCGACCTCCTCAATCTCTTTAGGCAGGCTCATAAGCATAAAATCCTGCCCTCTGGCATGCAGTAACTGAATCTGCTTCCAGCTCCCCCCTACCAACATGGCATCACCCGCCTTTAAGCGCGTCTCACTGTCTGGAGCGGGGAGCGGCGCACCTAAACGTTTGACCCCTAAAACACTTAATCCATAACGCTTACGGAACCGTATATCGGCTAAAGATTGACCGTTAAGACGTGACCCTGGGGGTATCAATACCTCAGCAATGCCCAACTCACGGGCAATTTGCCCAATCAGTTTTTCATCTAAAGGAAGCGGTAAAAGCCCCTGTTCCGTTTGAACGCGTGCTAAATTGTTTGGATTATTACAGACAATAAAAAGGGTATCCCCTTCAAGTAACGGAGTGCAGGCCAGTGCCGGAATGATCTTTTTGTGGGAAAAACGCCCGGCCCGCTCAATCCCCATCAGTGTACAACGATAATGGGTCCGAAAATGAACTTCAGAGACCGATTGACCAATTAGGGCAGAACCAGGTTGTACCAATAACCGCTTCATACGACCCCGAACTTGGTAACCTTCTGCAAGTTCTCGGCGTGACTGACGTTGTGCTTCTTCTGACCCGCGCCCAACACGCCGGTCAGGTAAAAGCATTCCCCCCACCAAAACCATATAAAAGATGGCAACCAGCAAAACCGTTAAGCCAATCGGGGTAAATTCAAAAAAACCAAAAGGGTCCATACCAGCATCGATCAAGGCCTGGCTTACCACCATGTTGGGTGGGGTTCCAATCAGGGTTAACATACCTCCGATCAGTGCTCCAAACGCCATGGGGATCAATAATTTGGAAGGTGCCATATCAACTTGACGGGCCAACCCCAATGCCACAGGCATAAAAATGGCGACTGCACCGGTTGAGCTCATAAAAGCCGAAAGCAACGCCACCGCCACCATCAATAACAAGGTTAAACGAACGGGATGATGTCCTGCCGTTGCCATCAACGTATGACCCGCATCAAAGGCCACACCTGTTTTAAACAACCCCTCCCCGATCACAAACAGAGCCGCGATCAGTACAACCACCGGGTTGCCAAACCCAGCCAGAGCTTCTTGCGGGGTGACCAACCCTGTCATTGCCAAGGCCAACATCACACCAATGGCAACAAGGTCCAGGCGGATACGGTCAGAAGCAAAAAGCACCACGGTTACCCCCAGCAGCCCAAATACCATCACCATATCAAAATTCATAACACGAACCCCATAAACGCCTATAACATCGACACTTTTAAACCACACAACAGAATGAAGATGTATCTATTCATCCTATTTTTGCAACCACTTCTTGCACATTTCACTTGACTAGAACGAACGTTCGTTCTAATCCTTTAAACATGGAAACACTGATCGATACCAACGCCACCCAAGGGCGTGTTCTGCAAGCGGCCTTAACCCTTTTTAGTCAACAGGGTTATTTTGCTACGTCCATGCAACAGCTGCAGAAAGAGGCAGGGGTGAGCATCGGCTCTATTTATCACCACTTTGGCAGCAAAGAAGCCATTGCCCAAGCCCTTTACGATACCCTGTTAGCCAGAATGAATACCGCGGTCGATGAGCGCATTGCCCAGCACAAAGATCATCATGGCCGGTTTAGAGCCTTAATTGAAATGCTCTTTGAAATGACAGAGCAAGACCCCATGGCCATGGGCTTTATTCTGAACGCACGACATCGTGAGTTCCTTCCCACAAGCCCTCCCATCTGTTCATCCCGCCCTTTTCAACAGATGAAACAGCTGGTGGAACAGGCCATGGCAGAGGGGATGATTAAACCCATAGAACCGTGGGTGGCCGCTGCACAAATGTTTGGTGGGGCTCTACGCCTGATCCATCTTCATTTAGACGATGTATTAGGCCAGCCTCTCCCGACCCTGACCGATGAGACTTTTCGGGCTGCCTGGAACGGCTTAGCCTATAACCCCTTACAAAGAGAAAAGATATGTGGATAATCCGTACACTTGTCATGACATTAGCCCTGATTCTTATTGCGCCTCAAACCCATGCTGCCCCTGATGATGCCGATGCGCTATCTGGCATTAAACAGGGCCGGGTTGTATGGGATATCAATATGGGCAGTGCCAACAAGATGGCTCTTTATCTTAAAGTTATTCGCCAAACCTACGATGACTTGGTCCGCCAAGGGGTGGAACCTGAGATGATTTTTGCCTTTCGGGGTCTCTCTGTGAAGGTGCTCTCCACCACCCCAGATGCGCTGCCGATGGATCAGCAACTGGATCAAGAAGAGGTATGGGAAATCCTGAAAGAGATGATGAGCCGCAAAGGGGTACGTATGGAGGCATGCAATGTCGCCACATCTCTGTTCGGTGTGGACAACGGTAGCTTACTCAAAGGGGTAAAGGCCGTTGGTAATACCTTTGTTTCCCTTATTGGGTATCAGTCCAAAGGCTTTGCCGCCATCCCCATCTACTAATATCAGGTACGTGTGAGGCCACCATGGAGTTTTTTGCAACCGCACCCAGCCCTTGGGGTGCCGAAGAGATTCAAAAACAGATCACCCCAGATCGGTTGCCCGTTTTTTGTGAAGCCATCGCCGTGGTGATACGCAGCGATGGCCATGGTGGCCACTACCACACCGACTGGGGTGAGTTTGAAATCACATGGCAAGCCATACGAGGTGGATTACGCATGTCCATGCCAACATGCCCCAATGTATTCAGTTGGAGCATAACCACCGCTTTACCGCCAGATGAGCAACAGCTTGTGGTACATGCCACCATAAACCGAACGGAACATGATCCAGATTTTATTGAGTCCCTAGAAGAGTTTGTACAGGCCTGGGTGGTAGGTATTCAAACCCATTCGTCACGCTGTTAGCGCCCCAACAGCTTACGTTTTTCATGGTCAAACTCGGCTTTGTTTAAGGCGCCATCATCCAACAACGCTTTAAGCTTAGCCAGTTGATCCAGTTTATCCCCCTCTTGTTCATCCAAAGTAACCGTCTGAGCATACTTTTTTTGTTCCGTGGGTCTGGGCACATCACCGCCCACAAGAGGGGGTTCTTTGCCTGCACCAAACAGACGACCAATCCAGCGGAACACCTTTTTAATCGCCCCCCAAATTTTGGGCAGTAACCATGCGGCAAAGATCAGGAATACGATCAGCCCACCCAGGAACCAAATAGGATGATTGAGTGCGGCGTATAACCCCCCAATAACGGCGACATCCTCCCCGATGGATGCAGCCCAGTTGCTTACAGGTTCAGGCGACGTATTAATCACCACACGGCTGCCTGCCTTGGTGGCATGACTGACCGTAGCCATACCCCCACCTAAAATGGCTACTGCCAACTCCATAGGGGCTCCCACTTCACCCACCGCACCCGCAGCTAACATGGCACCTGCAGGAATACGGACAAAGGTATGGATGGTATCCCACCCCGTATCTACCCCTGGGGTTTTGTCGGCGATAAACTCAACACAGTACATCACAGCGGCTGCGACCATCACCATAGGATTAGAGAGAATATCCAAATCCGGGGGTAGATCAATCGAGCCATTCGCGGCGGCAAAGCCAAGCACCGCCATGGTGGCATAAAGGTTAATACCACTGGCCCATGAGGCGCCCATGGTCAGTGCCAAAACTTGGATAATATGCTGATACTGCTCCATGAGACACCTCAGTTAAGATCACACAACACAGAGGGTAAGAACACAGGCCCCCACCCCTGCACAATGAGAGAGCCTACGCCACGAACGGATAAAGGAAACCAAACTATGGGTGCCCAAAAAAGAACAGTGGTTACCTCTATCTTAATCAGGATCTTCACAAACCCTTAACAGATACTGCCCATAGCCATTTTTAATGTAGGGCTGCGCCAAGGCTCGCAGTTGCTCAACATCAACCCACCCCATACGGAAAGCCACCTCCTCCGGACAGGCGATCTTAACCCCTTGCCGCTTATCCAGCGTCTCCACAAAAGAGGCCGCACGCAAGAGTGAGTCATGCGTGCCTGTATCCAACCACGCATACCCCCGACCCAACCGCTCCACCGTCAACTGACCATCGGCCAAATAGCAATTGTTTAGATCGGTGATCTCTAGTTCACCTCGGGGAGAGGGCTTTAACGCCTTGGCATACTCAACCACACGACTGTCGTAACAATACAAGCCTGTCACAGCGTAGCGCGATTTGGGTTTTTCCGGCTTTTCTTCAATACCCAAGGCTTTGCCTTGATCATCAAAATGCACCACACCATAGCGCTCGGGATCACGCACAGCATAGGCAAAGACGGTTGCACCTTTGTCCTGCAGAGCAACCCTTTGCAGGGTTTGGGACAGATCATGACCAAAGAAAATATTATCCCCCAGGATCATGGTACAGGGTTGATTATCCAGGAACTCTTCTCCAATGATAAACGCCTGGGCCAAACCATCGGGCGAGGCCTGTACAGCATAGGAGAGCTTTAATCCCCAGGCGGACCCATCCCCCAGTAACTGTTCAAACCTGGGGGTATCTTGCGGGGTTGAGATAATAAGAATTTCTCGAATACCCGCCAACATCAGTGTCGTTAGGGGGTAGTAGATCATGGGCTTATCGTAAACAGGTAATAACTGTTTAGAAACAGGAATGGTAACCGGATGCAACCGCGTACCTGAACCGCCGGCTAGAATAATACCCTTCATCACACGACCCCTTCTTCTATAACACCCAAACGTTGCCCTTGGTAGGTACCCGCTTGCACATGATCAACCCACTGGGCGTTGTCTAAATACCACGCCACAGTCTGCTTCAACCCCTGTTCAAAGTTGACAGATGGGCTCCAACCTAGCTGCTGCTCCAGCTTAGAGGCATCAATAGCATAGCGGAAATCATGCCCAGGCCGATCTTTAACAAAGGCAATCTGCTCTGTATAGCTCACACCATCTTCACGGGGTTTTAGTTCATCCAAGATCTGACAGATGCTTTTTACCACGGTTAAATTATTACGCTCTGCACGGCCACCAATGTTGTAGGTCTCACCAGGCTTTCCACGCAACAGGACCTGTTGTAGCGCGGCAGCATGGTCACCGACATAGAGCCAATCTCGCACGTTCTGCCCGGTTCCATAAACCGGCAACGGCTTTCCTGATACCGCATTGAGAATCATGAGTGGAATGAGTTTTTCTGGAAACTGGCAAGGGCCGTAATTATTTGAACAGTTTGTAATCAATACAGGCATGCCATAGGTTGCCTGCCAAGCCCGCACCAGATGATCCGACGCCGCTTTAGAGGCCGAATAGGGTGAGCTCGGATCATAGGGCGTCTGCTCAGTAAACAAGCCCTCATCATCCAAAGAGCCATACACCTCATCGGTGGATACATGTAAAAACCGGAAAGCCTGCTGGGCTTGCTCGCTTAAGCCCATCCAATAACTGCGCGCAGACTCCAACAACACGGCGGTGCCCAAAACATTGGTCTCAATAAAGGTCAAAGGACCATCAATGGACCGGTCGACATGACTCTCTGCGGCCAAATGCATTACAGCATCCGGCTGCTCCTGTTTAAAGAGCAGATCCATCGCCTGACGATCACAGATATTGGCATGAACAAATTGGTAATGGGGGTGGTCAGCCACAGCGTGTAGAGATTCAGGATTACCTGAGTAGGTTAACGCATCGACATTAATGACCTGACAGGTTGATGTATCCACCAGTTGGCGGATCAGTTCTGAGCCGATAAAGCCAGCTCCACCTGTAACAATGATCTTACGCATCGGTGGTGACTCCTTATAGTTGCAGAGTTGAACCATACAGCGATGCAAAGGGTGTGCTGTTTTGAACGTTGTTCTTAAAAAAACTTAGATAAAAAGCCCCGTCGGGGTCATATCCTCTTCGGTATCCCCGTAACAGATACGGTTTTTACCACTCTGTTTGGCCCGGTACATACGTTTATCTGCCAACTCGATGAGCTCATCCAAACTCTTTGTTTGATCACTCACAAACTCAGCCAACCCCAGGCTGGCGGTCACAGGTGCGCCATCAGGGCGGATCCCCAACCCCACGTCGGCCAACCGATCTTGAACATACATCATCTCTTCTGCTTTGGTATTGGGCAGTACAGCAATAAACTCTTCGCCCCCCCAACGCACCAAAAAGTCCACCCGGCGCATGCTGGATTGAATAGAAGCTGCCGCCTGCTTCAATACATCATCCCCCCGGTCATGCCCATAGGCATCATTAATTGACTTAAAATTATCCAGATCGATAAACACCAAAGAGAGTGCAGACTGATTACGCTCAGCTAAGAGATAGTATTTTTCCAACAGCTCAAAGCCTGTACCGCGGGTATAGGCTTTGGTCAGAGCATCATGGGACGATTTATGAATAATCTCACTCAAAAAATGTAACTGACTCATGGCAGAGATCAGTGTAACGCCACCAATTAAACCCAACAGCCACACCAAGCCCATGTGGGCATCCACACTGACAGTGCCAAAATCATATGCACCAAAGAACATCTCGGCCCCAACGGTGGGCAACATAAAGAGAATGCCCTCCAGCGCAGTCAGCGGAAAAACAGCCAAACCAGCAACCATCACAAAAGGCAAAAAGGCATAGCCTGTCACCAGGGAACGGGCAATTTCTGAGAGCATTAAGGGATATTCAGAAAACAGCGCGTGGGAGTAGATAAAAAAGGACATAGGAATGGCCAACATCGCGGCCAAGCCCACATAGGCATCCCGCAACCGGTCTGAACTATGAAAAACCAGCGCCAGCGCCCCAAAAGAACCCGCCGCGATCAAACGTGCCACTGCCAGAGCAGGCCAAACCTCTTGAGGAAGAAACAGCAGATCCAAGATCACCCATAACGGGGTAAGAATAGCAAAGATAGCAGAGACCATACGAACGCGGGAGATCATTAAGACAGCCCGCTGAGAAGCAATCAATTCGGTATGATACCAGGGGGCCAACAAACCTCTTGGGTCTGTTTGAGTATCCCCCAACAGTCGGTTAAGCAGCTGTTGAATCATGCGCAGCTCCTCCTGCTCTTTTCTCTCCCACAACAACCACTAGAGAACACGGTGGTCTAAGCAGGGGATCTGGGTTCGACACCGCTGTAACCGCTTAGGGTCCAACGGAGCCAACGCATAACCTTCACCATCGGCAACCCGCCCGATGACGGTTCCCCAGGGCTCAATGATCATAGAGTGCCCATAGGTTTTGCGGTTAGCCGGATGGCGCCCCCACTGATTAGGGGCCAACACATGGCAAAAATTCTCAACAGCACGGGCTCGGAGCAGCAACTCCCAGTGGGCATGCCCGGTGGTCAAAGTAAAGGCGGAGGGTACGGTCAAAATTTCTGCTCCGGCCTCGGTCAAACGACGATAGAGCTCTGGAAAACGCAGATCATAACAAACCGATAGACCAATTTTTCCAAACGGGCTATCCACTACCATCGGAAGTTTACCGGCCTGAATGATATCGGACTCCCGATACCCTTCCCCACCGTTAAGGGTCACATCAAACAGGTGAATTTTATCATACCGGGCAACCACCTGCCCTTCGGCATTGACCACATAACTGCTGTTCCCTACACGGCCAGACTCGCCAACATCTGTCGGAATGGTCCCCGCCACAACCCAGGCACCATGACGTTGAGCAAAAGCCTGAATCATCTTTAAACTTGGGCCCTGCTCGGGATCTTCTCGTTGTGCCAGTTTTTCAGACTCACTGGCCCCAAAAAAAGAGAAATTCTCCGGCAAAACAAACAGACCCGCGCCAGAAGCAGCAGCCTGTTCTAATAGATCTTCTGCCCGCTGAAGATTATAAGCCCGGTCATTGCCACTATTGGTTTGAATAACAGCAGCGAGTACCGGGCGGGCATGGGAACGAAGGGGCATGGATCGTACCTTTACAGACCGAGCAACGGATCCAACTCACCATCCAGCTCCAACTCATAAAGATCATCACAGCCACCGACATGGCGTTCACCAATAAAGATTTGTGGGACTGTGCGGCGACCACCCGACTTTTCCAACATCTGATCACGCAAACTTGGCTGTTTATCTAAATTAATCTCATTAAACGCTACTCCTTTTTTCTTAAACAACTGCTTGGCCCGCACGCAGAAAGGGCAAATGGTGGTGGAGTAGATGGTAATTTCAGCCATGGTCATTCCTTAACGAACAGAAGTGAGGTCATTTGACCGTATTAACTCTAACGAATTATGCGCTAGATCAAACTTACGAACCTATACAGCCCCCCTCTGGACAGGCCAGCGGAAGCTTCTCAATGTCGATATATGTTTCAAATGTAAACGATGCCCTGCCCTAGCGGCAAGCGCATTTGCGCTTCAAGTCATGGAATTGTAAACGGTGTGCGTTGATGCAAGGCCATGCCATGGTTCATGGCTTTGGCCATAACCATGACGGTGACCTCTTGAACACCAGCCTGCTTCAGTGCTTTTGCAGCTTCACTCACTGTTGCACCTGTGGTCATGGTATCATCAACAAGCAAGAGATGTTGGGGTGGTGACGCATCAAACTGCGCTAAAAAACTGTTCATAACATTGGCCTGGCGCTGTTTACGGTCCAAACGCGTTTGTGGACGGGTCATCCTGTGCCGCGTTAGATTATCTGTCCACAAAGGTTTCTCTAACCGTTTGGCCAGCTGGCCTGCCAATAGCGCAGACTGGTTAAAGCGCCTTTGCCGCAATCGTTTGGCATGTAATGGGATCGGCACAACCCCTTCAATGTTTAGCTCTCGCAGCTGCTCATGGCAACGTAGCCAGCCCCAAGAGGCGATGATTGCAGCCCAGCGGTTCTTATCGGCAAACTTGGCGCCCAACAATAGAGAGGAAACCGGCGGTTCATAAGGAAAAGCACAAATGGTACGATCTTGGATCAAGAGACGTTCCCGGCAAAAACCACAGCCATTGGGTAGTGCCATGGTCACCTCCTCTCCACAGCGGTGACACAACTGCAAAGGCTGCAGGGGTAAACACTGCCAACAACTTTCACACAGGCTATATTTATCCGTAACCCTCACACCACACAGAGGACAGCGACTTGGCAGCAGTAGATTTAGCCATGGATGATCGAACATCCCTTGCACCTTTGTTAATGGATTTGCACCATACTCACACTTACTGCTGCCCATGATACTAGGAGTTTGCCATGCAGCCTATGGTTCAGATGCCCACCCCCGTGACCGCCAAAATAGACCCTAAACGGGTACGACGCATACTCCAGCGGGCGTTACCCAACGCCCCTCTGCAAGATGGGCCCGTGCCAGAAACGGCGGTGGTTATGGCTGAGCGTCTTTCAGAAATGCGTATTCAACCCAAACGGCTACTGTTGCTGGGGTGCCGCGATACGGTTTTAACACAGGCCATTGAAAAACAGTGGCCTAAAGCGCAGCTCATTACACAAACCCTAGAGCCAGGTTGGGCCGCCGCCTTACGCCCAGCCCCCACACGAAAACTGTTCAAAACGGTCCAAGCCCCTTTTCTTTGTAGCGGTTTAGAGGAGCTCCCTTATGCAGATGGCAGTTTTGATGGTGTCATATCCAACTTAACCCTGCACTGGAGCCCGGATATGAAAAAAACACTGGCTGAGATCCGCCGTGTTTTACGGGGCAACGGTTTTTTACTGGCTTCACAACCTGGGAGTGAGAATTTTCGTGAACTCAGAGCAGCCTTAGCCCAACTGGACCAACAAAACCATGGCAAGCCTTTACCCCGACTACCGCGTGCTGTCGATATTCAGGATGTCGGAGACCTTTTAGCCAGTAGTGGATACACCTTACCTTTTACCGACAAAGAGGGCGCCAGTTTCCCCTTCCCCAACCTAGAGAGCCTTTTAGAAGAGTTTCGTTTTATGGGTACGGGCAATCCTCACCTACCTAGAGCAACAGGCCTCGCTGGACGTAACTGGCTGCAACAACTTGAAGCGATCTATAGGAAGCAACAACAGGTCACTGAAAATGGGCCTATTCCTGTCTCTTTGGATATTATTTTTTCCCTGGGTTGGAAAGCTGAAGATCCCGGTGGTAACAATATGTATCTTCCAAAAACCGATTAAATAAGAGATTATTTTCACAAACCTGTCACTCATAATTAGACGGTGCATGACAATAACCACTTCAAAACAGAACGAAAAGCGTTCTTGTTTATAATTCTTCACCATTTTTTCATTTACTTCATAGGTGAAGGGCCTAGACTGGATGAAGGGGTTTTGCACCGGAACATAACAAATTCATAACTCATTTTATCTTTTTAATTTCCGGCGCATGGGTAGCCATGACAACTAATACTTCACCAACGGATACTGACCTATTAAAATCTCTAACCGTCCTTTATGCTGAGGATAATGAAGAGATTCGCGAACAGCTGTGCATTTTTCTTCGCCGCAGGGTTGGTACTTTACTTGTTGCTGAGAATGGTGAACAGGGGCTGGAAAAATACCGCCAGCAACAGCCTGATCTCATTATCACCGACATCCTTATGCCTAAAATGGACGGCCTATCCATGGCCAGAGCCATCCGTAGCGATGACACCCACACCCCCATCATCGTCACCACGGCCTATAATGACGAAAATTTTTTCATGCGTGCCATTGAGCTGAGTATTGACCAATATGTACTCAAGCCAACGGACCCCCATCAGCTTATCGGCGCGGTTTTGCGTTGTGCCCGTAATCTTTGGCGGCAACGCGAACGGGAAGAGGCCAATGCCTACGCCCGCTTTCTCTTAGACATCCAAACCAACCCTCTGGTGGTTATTCGTGAAGGCATTATTGAGCATTTAAACAAGGCTTTTATTAAATTTTTAGGGGTTGAAGATCTCCGGTCTTTCCAAGCGCAACAACAGCTTGGTTTGGATGTCCTGCTCAGCCTGGGTGATCGAAGCTTTTCCTTAACCAAGGATAGTTCACAGATCAGCCAAGCTTTGCTGGAAGAGGGCGAGAACCAATCCATTGTCTACCTTCGCTGTGTAGGTGGAGAAGTCGATTGTGAGTGTAAAACAAATAATGGCCAGAGCAGCTTGGAGTTGCGACCGTTTGCGGCATCGGTCAACCGTTTGGAAGATCAGAATAAATTAATCTTCACATTTGCAGATATCGCCAGCATTGAATCCCACATGAGAAAGCTCGAAGAGATCGCCTTTACCGACGGTCTTACTGGTGTGGCTAACCGCGCACGGTTACAACAAATTTTAAATGCTGAGATGCAACGAGGAAGGCGCCACGGCAGCCCCTTTTCCATCATCCTTTTTGATATTGATCACTTTAAACGGGTTAATGATCGTTTTGGCCATCAAATCGGTGATGATGTCCTACGTATTCTCTCCCACGCCGTTGCAGAGAACTTACGAGCTTCGGATACCCTGGCACGCTGGGGTGGTGAAGAGTTTATGGTGATCTGCCCTGAGATCCACCTGGAGGATGCCTACCAACTGGCGGATAAACTGCGTCAGCTCATCGAACAGACACCTTTTCCTGAAGTTGGGCAGATTACCAGCAGCTTTGGTGTCACTGAATTTGAGTTGGAAGATCAGGCACGCAGCATTACGGAACGGGCCGATCGGGCTCTATACCGCGCCAAAGAGGGGGGACGTAACCGTGTTGAATCCGAAAAACCAGTGCCATCAAGCAAAGCCGCAAGGCCTCAGCCACTGCCACCTGCCCAGGGTACAAACTTAACGGCTGAAGATCTCATATAGCCAGCCCAGTGTTAGATCATGTAAAGATCGGCATAAACCCTGGCAGGCTAAGGGTAGGATTGCTGATGTTCGGCAAAGAGCTGTGCCAGCAACGGCTGATCAGCAGGGGGGAATGTAAGTTCTTTTAAAGAGGGCAGATCAAACCATTTAACAGCTTCAACATCTAAGGCCTGAGGGGTGCCCGTAAAAGCCCCCACCCGAAAGACAGGCATAAGCAGATGAAAATCCTCATAAGCATGGGAGACAAAAGCCCAAGGGCTAAGATCTTGAATTTTTAATCCAACCTCTTCGTCAATTTCTCTGACCAGCGCCTCTTCAGGGCTTTCACCCGGATGCAACTTACCACCCGGAAACTCCCAGTGTAACGCCAAATGCCCACCCCGTTTACGTTGGGTTAACAATACCTGTTGCTGGTGCATAATCAGCGCAGCTGAAACCAATAAAAGAGGCTTGCTCTCTCTCTTGCTCATTTGGAGAATAGCCGAGTAATAAAGCCTTTTTTGGCCTCACCATTGGCGGGTAGCTCACAACTTTCACTCTTCTGCCATTGAGGTACCGGCTCCGGTTGAGCTTTTGAAAAAAGCCACCAGGGTGTAATGCCACTACTCCCCCCACAACCACACCCAGCCCGTTTGGGATGGTACACTTTGATTAACTGGGGATCTTCCTGGCTTTGCACATAGACCATGGTGCTCCATATCCCCTTCTCTGCGGCCAGGATCTCTTCCACCAAGGTGTGATAATGCTGACTGGCCGCCTCTGCACTCATAGGGTCCACAGGTTGATCAAGTGCATCAGGCTGCACCACATACCATGCTCCCATCTGGTTCAACTTCTCACCAAGGGTACGAGCATCTTCCAGTCGAAACAGGCCATCAAAAGTGCCTTTTAGGCGTTCAGTAAACATCAATGCTTCCATCCTCAAGCAACTCAGGTCAGAATAGACAGTTCAGTGACTATACCTGTTTTGTACCATTTTGACGAGGCGTTCCCATGGCTGTCGGCACCCCCCCTACCCCAGAACTTCCACCTATTGCTGGTTTTCGGGCATCTGCAACCGCATGTGGTATTAAAAAAGATGAGATTTTGGATCTCACCTTGGTTGAGATGCAGCCCGGTACCCATGTTGCGGGGGTGTTTACCAAAAACCGTATTGTTTCTCCTACGGTAACGCTATGCCGAGACCGACTTCAAGAGGGGGAAGCGCGTGCGCTACTGGTGAATTCCGGTAACGCCAATGTCAGCAATGGCCCCAAAGGAATGCTGGATGCGCTTTCAAACGGTAAAACGGTTGCCGATACCTTAGACCTGCAAGATAACCGTATTTTCATCTCCTCTACAGGTGTGATTGGGGAGGCTTTACCTGCTCATAAAATCAACGCGGCCATCCCCACACTGGTTGAAAACCTCCAACCAGGCAATTGGTGGGAGGCTGCCAAAGGTATTATGACAACAGATACCTTCCCAAAGGCAGGTGTCCGTCACTGCATGATTGATGGCAAGCCGGTAACCTTGGTGGGAATGGCCAAAGGGTCAGGCATGATCCACCCCGACATGGCCACCATGTTAGCCTACCTGTTTACCGATGCCGCTATTGAGAGCGAGCTGTTACAAAAACTCCTTAATCAAGCGGTTAATGTGAGCTTCAACAGCATCACAGTTGATGGAGACAGCTCCACCAACGACACCCTCATGCTGTTTGCCTCTGGGGCTGCAGGACATACACCCATTGACACAGAAGAGGATGAACGCCTAGCCCCTTTTGTCTCTATGCTCAATGATCTGGCCATTGAACTGGCCCAATGGATTGTACGGGATGGTGAAGGCGCCAGTAAATTTGTCACGGTAACTGTAGAAGGGGCTGTCGATGAATCAGCCGCACGGCAGGTAGCCATGGGCGTTGCCGCCAGCTCACTGGTTAAAACAGCATTCGCAGGCTCAGACCCCAACTGGGGTCGTATCAGCATGGCGGTTGGGGCGGCTGGTGTTGCTGTTGAAGAAGATCTGATTGATATCTTTCTCGGCGATGTACAAATTGTCCAACGGGGTCAGCGCCACAGCGACTATACCGAAGAGCAGGGGCAAACCGTGATGAATGAAGAAGAGATTTCGGTGACGATCCAATTAAACCAGGGACATGGTCATGCAACCATTTGGACATGCGATCTAACCCATGGCTATATCAGCATTAATGCTGACTATCGCAGTTAAGTTGGTGAAAGTGTGAGTTTGTTAAAAAAGCCGCCGGGTCACCCCAGCGGCTTTTTTTTAGGCTTCAGACACACATGTCTCTACAACAAATTCAGGGGGATCCTGAATCACCTGTTTAACCGCACATTGGTTGGCAACCCGCACCAAAGCATCCTGATACTTCTCAGGAAAAGTAGGGGGAACATGAATTTGAATACCGATCTCAGCCAACCTTGGTTTGCCATCTGGCCCTTCAGCAAACTTTTGAGTTTGGGTTAAATGGATCCCCTCCGCATCAATCTCCCGTTTTTGACAAAACCCCAACACAAAGATACCTGCACATGTCGCCAGTGACGCTAAAAACAGCATAAATGGCTGTGGGGCTGACGCTTCTCCACCATCCATAACGGCCTGATCGGTTGGGATAAGGAAGCTCCCGAAGGAAGCATCCACTTTTTTACCACCGGCAAAGCTAACAGAGATATCGGGCAGATCCAAACTGGGCATAATGGGCTCCTGGCTTAAAAGAGGATTTCCATGATGATGCATGAGTGAACATCTCAAAATTTTATTTTCCCCATCCGGCTCAACCCAAACAACTTTTTTTTATCA
>NZ_JBAHUQ010000021.1 GCF_036689865.1 Magnetococcus sp. PR-3 | reverse complement strand
ATTGGTATTCGCAGCCAGGGCTGAGGCTTGATCTTTCAGGCCCATGCCGTAGGTCACAGTGCCTGTGGTATCTACGTCAATGGCGGAAAGTTCTGCAACCGTACCCGCATCCGTGACCGATACATCATAAGAGCCGGTTACGTAGCTGTTGGTGTTCGCGGCCAGAGCTGAGGCCTGATCTTTCAGACCCAGGCCGTAAGTGACCGTACCGCTCGTCGCGGTCTCAATGGCAGAGAGTTCTGCAACCGTACCGGCATCGGTAACCGAGATGTCGTAAGCACCGGTCACATAGCTGTTGGTGTTAGCCGCCAGAGCTGAGGCCTGGTCTTTAACACCCAGACCGTAAGTCACCGTCCCGCTGGTGGCCGTCTCAATAGCGGAGAGCTCTGCAACCGTACCCGCATCTGTCACAGAGATATCGTAAGAGCCCGTTACATAGCTGTTGGTGTTCGCAGCCAGTGCTGAGGCTTGATCTTTCAGACCCAGACCGTAGGTTACGGTACCACTGGTGGCTGTTTCGACAGCAGAGAGCTCGGCAACCGTACCTGCATCGGTAACCGATACATCATAAGAGCCGGTCACATAGCTGTTGGTATTGGCTGCTAGGGCTGAGGCTTGATCCTTAACGCCTAGCCCGTAAGTCACGGTTCCTGTCGTGGCGACATCAACGGATGAGAGTTCTGCAACCGTACCTGCATCGGTTACTGACACATCATATGAACCCGTCACATAACTGTTGGTGTTGGCGGCCAGTGCCGAGGCCTGATCCTTCACACCTACACCATAAGTTACCGTACCTAGCGTAGCCGTATCGATTGCGGAGAGTTCTGCAACTGTACCGGCATCCGTAACCGATACATCATAAGAACCGGTCACATAGCTATTGGTATTGCTCGCCAGTGCTGAAGCTTGATCTTTGAGACCTGCACCGTATGTCACGGTACCTGTTGTATAACTATCAATGGCTGAAAGCTGGGCAACAGTCGCTGTATCCGTGACCGATACATCAACGGCACCACTGATATAACTATAGACATTTGCTACCAGATTTGATGCTGAATCAGCAATTTTGGTAAAGGTCACACTACCGGTGGTAGCGGCATCAATCGCGGACATCTCAGCTAGCGTTGCCATATCGGAAACGGTCACATCAATAGCACCGGTCAGGTAGCTATTGGTGTTTGAAACCAAAGCTGAAGCTGAATCTTTTAAACCCGTACCGTAGGTGATGGTACCGGAAGTAGCCGAGTCAATTGAGGATAGTTGAGCGACCGTGACCAGATCTGTCACCGACACATCGTAAGAACCCGTCACATAGCTATTGGTATTCGCGGTAAGGGCAGAAACATTATCCTTTACACCAACACCATAGGTCACCGTACCACTTGTCATCTGATCAACAGCTGACAAGTTTGCCATCGTCACAACATCGGTGATAGATACGTCGTAACTACCTGTGACATAGCTGTTGGTGTTGGCCAACACGGCCGCAATATTGTCCTCAACCCCAGCACCATAGGTCACGGTACCTGAAGTTGCAGCGTCAATTGTAGAGAGCTGAGCAATAGAAGCGTTATCCGTGACGGAGACATCATAAGAGCCGGTCACATAGCTATTGGTGTTGGCGGCCAGGGCTGAAGCCTGGTCCTTCACACCAAGGCCATAAGTCACAGTGCCTGTCGTGTCTATATCAATGGCGGAGAGTTCTGCGACCGTACCCGCATCCGTGACTGAAACATCATATGAACCCGTCACATAGCTGTTGGTGTTCGCAGCCAGAGCAGAGGCCTGATCCTTCACACCTAAACCGTAGGTCACCGTACCTGTGGTGTCTGCATCAATGGCTGAAAGTTCAGCAACCGTACCCGCATCCGTAACCGATACATCATACGAACCAGATACATAGCTATTGGTATTAGCGACTAAAGCTGAGGCTGTATCTTTGATACCTGTACCATAGGTAATGGTACCTGTCGTCATTTGGTCAATGGCGGAGAGCTGAGCCATGGTGACCACATCTGTCACGCTGACATCTGCAGAACCCGCAACAAAACTATTGGAGTTCGACGTGATCGTCGCAACACTATCTTTGATACCATAAATGGTTGTATCAGAAGTCAGGCTGCTAAACTGGGTGGCTTGATCATCGGTCAGCAACAACTGGCCACTACCACTGCTTGTCAGGGTATAAGCATTGTTTGTGCTATCCAGGGACAAACCTGTGATATCCGTTTTAGCGGTTACGCTGAACTGGATGGTTGTGCTTCCGCCGGTAAACAGGGTGATGTTGGAAAGGTTTGAGCTATCATCACCATCTGTTTGCAGAACAATTTGCAGTGTTCCGGTACCAGAATCACCATCTTGGATCTGAATGCTGTCACCAGCAATCTCATCACTATCAATGATGAGCGTCTGGGAAGCTTCAATTTTAAAGTATTCAATACCGGAGATCGTCGCACCAGTGAAGTCAACACTGTTGCTGGCAATATAGATGGTATCTGTGGTGCTGGTGTCTGTGCTGGCATCACCACCATAAATAATGGTTGCCTCACCCGCTTCTACATCACCTGTGTAAAACGTAAAGGTATCATCCCCATCACCACCATAGAGGATATCAACGCCATCACCCGCGTAGATGGTATCGTTGCCTGCACCACCATTGATGGTATCGTTGCCTGCACCACCATAGATAATGTCGGCACCAGCATTACCGGAGAGGACATCCGTACCAGCTTGGCCATAGATGGTATCGGCATCGGCATCACCCGAGATGGTATCGTCACCGGATGTGCCATAGAGTGTGGAGGTGGCGCTATCTGGATCAGAAGAATCAGAAATGCTAACGGCACCCGTTCCTGAGACCGTCAGCAAAAAGAGCTCAGCGGTGTATTCATCAATGGCAAAAGTACCATCGGTTACTTCAATGGCATTAACACCATTGGTCGCCCATTGACGTAACTCAGTATCTGTAATGGCATTTAGGTTTGTGGCGGTATCTGTCAGTACAACCTTAGCACCGGTTGTTGTATCTACGGTGTTGGTTGCTACTGTGACATCAGATGTGCCTGTAAAGCCGATTAAACCAGATGTATTGAGCGTGGTATAGCTGGTGGTAAGCGTAACACCCACAGCAAGGTTCAAATAGTCGATATAGCTTGGGATAACGATATCAGCCAGATCACCACTTGAGGAGACATCAAGCGTGGTTGGAAGAGGATCGTCTTCTTCTTCCTCTTCAGCTGGCTCTTCTTCTTCCTCTTCACCCGTATCTGCAAGTGCAGCGGCATCTTCAGCTTCACTGGAAACAACATCCAGTTCACTGGGTTGGTCACCCTGCTCTTCAACCAAACTACCGGAGCCTTCCGTACTGCCCGTATCACCAGCTGAAGAGACATCGCTGAGATCTGCCATATCATCTGTGCCTGCAGCATCATCTTCATCTGCAGCATCATCTTCGTCGGCAGCGTCATCTTCGTCGGCATCATCGGTATCGGCACCTGCATCGGTATCGGCACCTGCATCCGTACCATCAGCTGCTCCAGCGGCATCATCAACAGCACCTTGGCTTTCTCCCGTGCCGCCGTCTCCAGCACCCTGGACTTCACCAGCTCCGCCGTCTCCAGCTCCGCCATCGCCAGCACCGCCGTCTCCAGCTCCGCCATCGCCAGCACCGCCGTCTCCAGCTCCGCCGTCTCCAGCACCGCCATCGCCAGCACCGCCATCACCAGCTCCGCCATCGCCAGCTCCGCCGTCTCCAGCTCCGCCGTCTCCAGCTCCGCCGTCTCCAGCTCCGCCATCGCCAGCACCGCCATCGCCAGCACCTTGTGTGTCATCACCTGTGCCGTCGTCGCCTGCATCATCACCTGTGCCGTCGTCGCCTGCACCTTCGCCAGCTACTGTACCGGTCGTTGTATCAGTACCTGTGGAGGGGCCAGCCACAGTACCATCACCGGTTCCATCACCTGTGCCATCACCTTCGCCTTCACCAAGAAGGTTCTGGTCATCATCATCATCATCAGTTTTCTTTTTACCTTTGCCAAGCGCATTACCCTGTGCATTTGCACCTAGGGCATTGGGGTTAGTACTCCCCTCCCCTTGGCCTTGCCCTTGGTTACCTGGCTGGTTTCCGCCTGGCTGTCCTGGCTGTCCTGGCTGCACCGCTCCGTCAGGGTTAGGGACTCCACTACTCTGCCCTGCGCTGCCCTGCTGCCCAGGCGAATTGCCAGCAGTAGAACCTGGGTTAAGTGTATTAGCTTGAGCTAGAAGGATTTCACCTTCGTTGTTAGCCATATCGTTCTGCCCAGTCTGTTCGCTCATAATCAGGAGCCCCCTGAACCATGTTACCGGTATCAATCGTCGATGATGATAGACGATAGAATTTGATGTCTAGCTGGCCATGACGGCCTTGCTTAAAAATGGACTCTTATTTTGTGAGTCCTATATTGGGGTCTTAACAACAGACCCCTATTCCCGTTGTGCTCGGCTGTCATCTCTTAAAGATAATCGCAATTAATTTAGCCTGTTTAAGTACCGGCCTTGTGATCATCCCTAAACTATGTCACTTGTGCCGCGCATTTGTTGCATGCCACAAAGAGCCCTTGGACACAAATGTGCCCAAGGGCGAGGCTGTACATGCTTTTTTTGCGCGTTTTCTGTTTAGTGCGTAAACAGATCTGGTGTGAGTTGCCCCACAATCTCCAATAACTCAATTTTTGCCATGGCAACTTCAGCTTTGGATTCTTGCAAATCCGAATTTGCATCAATCACTTTACGCTCGGCATTGAGGATATCGAGAAGAGAGCTTAAGCGACCACCACCAAGCTTCCGCTCTTTGCGGGCCAGCATCAAGAAGTGCTCATTCAAACGCACACTCTCTTCATAGCGGCTAACAAGCTCTTGGTGGGTAATAAGCTTTTGGTAGACATTGCGCAGAACTTTTTCCACTTTGTCCTGGGCATTATCCAGCGTCTCTTGCTGGGCAACCAGAGCTGAGCGGGCAGAGTTCACATCATGAACAGCCGCAAGACCTAGGTTGAATGGCATATCCATTTCAACTAGGAATGAGGTGTCCTCATCTGCACCAGCGGTACCGCCCATGTCATTTTGGAAGGTATAGCTGCCGGTCAGCTTGAGCTCAGGAAAATAACCATCAGAGCGGGTAGATTTAAGGTCATATTTGGCCTTCTCTACATTTTTAGCGCTCTTTTTGAGGGTTAAGTTGCTGCTGGTCAAACCACTGAGCATATCTTCCATGGCAGGAATTTCTGCTGTGATTTGGACAGGCTTGAGAGAAGCGAGGTTCTCAGGCACAACATTAAACCAGCGACGGTACTCATTAAGAGCACGCGACAGTTTAAGTTCAGCCTTCAGACGCTTTTCCTTAGCACGGCTCAGTGCAGCTTCACTTTGCAAGACATCTTTACGCAGGCCACCGCCAGCAGAAAGACGCTGCATTTCGGAAGATGTCTGATCTTTAACGCGCTGCTCAATAGACTTGGTATTTTCAAGCACAGTATAAGCCGCGACCAGCTCTACATAAGCGTTGGCCCCGCTACGCAGAACAGTCTGCACTTTCTCTTCCAGTGCAATATTCTTCTTACTTGCATCTGAACGAGAAGCACTGATATCTGCTTGTGTCTTACCAAAATCCCACAGCTTCTGTTCAAAGCTGAACTTCCACTGACTGGATTTGGCGCCCGTACTCGGTGTAGCACCGAAGTTCGTACCTTCATGGCCCATTTTACCGTTCAGTGTGACGGTGGGGAACCAGTCTCCCTTGGATGAACGCAGATCACTCTGAGCACCATCTCGGTTGGCGGCTGCGGCCTTAACTTCCGCATTGGTTTGGATCAGCCCGCGTAAAAGCTCAGGCAGATCGTTGGCCTGCGCCACCCCAACCATAGAGGCTGATGCGACGCCGACGACGACAGCGTGTTTAACAAAACGTTTGAAAAGCATGGTACAGACCTTTTTTTTCGTGATTTCTCAGTGCCATTTGGCAATGGTCTAATCCGGCTCGTGGCCAATTTGCGCAACCCTAACTTGGTAACAAAAGCGGCTGCAAAGGTCAATCCATATAAATTTGCAGGAAAGACCCATCCCTTGTCGCCCTAAAGATTCTTTTATTTTTCAACAGCAAGCGGCATTATCACACCACTCACAAAAATAGCTTATTCCAGCATGCTCCACCCCCTCGGCCCCATTCTGCATAACAAGATGAATCCAAATGAGTTTCAAATCAGCCGCACATATAAAAAATTGGTCCGATTTTGCGGCACCGTCAACCTACCCACCGTCAGCTTAAGCAGCCCGATATAATCGTATCGTCTTTCGAACAAGAGTAATCCACCTAAATCCGCTCACACTCTCTACGAAAGCCATTTTTTTTTCTACATAAAAGCAATCTACTTACTAAGTATGGTTCGTATAACACTCTTCGAACCATATCATAGGTTACGTTAATGAAACTTCATTGCCTTATCTTGCTTTGGGTTGCGCCCTTTAGGCTTGGCCACCACCCGCTTATAATCTTCTGGCAACAAAAATTGATTTGCGTTAGGAATCATTTCCTTAATGTTTTTAATTTCTGCGGTAATCTGCCCGTTTTGCACCATACGCACGGGGAGGTAGAGCTTGGCATCGACCCACTGTTCACTCACCCTTTTTTTACGCCCCATCTGCTCGGTAAAAACCCACTTTTCGGTCGCACGCCCCTGTACATGACGAACCTCAACCAATTTACGGTGTAAGGTCGGCCCTTTATCAAAAGCATATTTTAAAACCACACGACGCTTAGGATCCACCCACAGCTGCATCAGAACGACGCGCCCACGCTGCTTCATGGAAATTTCCCATAAATGGGCATTAACGCCATCTAATTCAACTTCACCTTTTAACAAGCACTGCGCGGGCTTGTCTTTACCACACATAGGATGATCATCATCACTCGGAAGTATCGTTAAATCGGGCATAGGTGGCATGGGAGCACGGCCAGGACCATCATGGTAGCGTTTTTTATCAGGATCGAGGGTCCAAACCTGCCCTTTCTCCATATCCATAATCAGTGCTCGGGTTTGCTCACCAACCGTCCCCTCTGCACGAAGCTTCATCTGACCCACAAAAAGCTTACCTTTAGCGATTTGATCCGGTTTTTCCGGATTGTACATCACAATATCACCCGTAAAAGTTCCCCCAAACCAAACAGGGGCAGCGACAACAGATTGACTACCCAAAAGTGAGATCAACATATAGGCAAATGCAGAAGTACATATTTTCAGCATGTTAAGCATGGGTCACATTCCAAACAGAAATGGTTCATTTCAGGTAAGTTTCAGCCAGCTGTCATTACAAGCAAGTCAGGTTCCAAAACAGAGCCTCTTAGCTTTTTTTACAATAAAGGCCAATTTTAGAGGATAAAGAGCTTGGCAACCCACCAACCAATTGCTACCCTCGCCACACTCTGCATAGCAACCACCGGTAGAGGCACCAAAACCAAGTCAGATTTTCGGGGATTATTGCCAGACATTTCCCTTGTCATCTTAACTTGTTGAGCGTGTTTTATACCGTAAGATGCTGCATCACACTCCTCTAGCAAAAACATGAGGACTGTGACATACACCCCATAAACGCCTTTCAGGCACGCTTAAGAGGAGAAACCCCATGGCCATTGAACGTACTTTTTCCATCATCAAGCCCGACGCTGTTGCTAAAAATGTAATTGGTGAGATCCAATCCCGTTTTGAAAAAGCTGGCTTGCGTATTGTTGCGGCTAAGATGATCCGTATGACCCCTGCTGTTGCTGGCAAGTTTTATGAAGTACACAAAGAGCGCCCCTTCTATAATGATCTTTGTGCATACATGAGCTCAGGCCCAGTGGTTGTACAGGTACTTGAAGGTGAAGGTGCGATTCTTAAGAACCGCGAAGTCATGGGTGCAACCAACCCTAAAGAAGCTGCTGCCGGAACCATTCGTGCTGATTTTGCTGAAAGCATTGATGCCAATGCCGTGCATGGTTCTGATGCCCCCGAGACAGCTGCGCAGGAAATGGCATACTTCTTCAGTGGCACCGAGTTGTGTGACCGCTAAGATGCGAGGCTTAAAGCCAGTAGCCTCAATTATTGAGGCTGCTGGCTTTACCCAAAAAAGGTTGCCTCTTTGTTGAAAGAGCTCCACCCGACCAATCCCCACACTCCTCATCAAACGCCCCTTCCCCCCAACCATGGACCGATAAGAGAACATCTAATGCCTACCCCCTCTATAGATTTAACGGGATTAACACGTGAGAACCTAACCCAGTTAATTGTTGAGCAGTGGGGGGAAAAGCCTTTTCGTGTCAAACAGCTCTGGTCTTGGCTCTATGTAAAATTAGCTGAAGAGATTGACCAGATGAGCGACCTCTCTAAAGACTTTAGAGCCAAGCTATCTGAAGTTGCCAGCCCTCTGCGCCCAGCTGTCTCTCAACATCAGGTGAGTGAGGATGGAACAGAAAAGTGGCTGTTACGCATGGCAGATGGGCAACAGATTGAAACTGTATATATTCCAGAAGATGGACGTGGGACTTTATGTATCTCTTCTCAGGTCGGCTGCACCCTTAGCTGCCCTTTTTGTCACACCGGCGCCCAGGGTTTTGCTCGAAACCTGACGACATCTGAAATTGTTCAACAGGTTCTTTTTGCCCGTACTGAATTAAACAAACGTGAAAAACGGGTCACCAACATTGTTTTAATGGGCATGGGTGAACCCTTATACAACTACAGTGCAGTGCACGATGCTGTTTTAATTCTTCTTGAAGATTCAGGGTTAGGATTTGGCACGCGCAAAGTGACACTAAGCACCGCAGGCTTACTTCCGAAGATGGAACAGGCCGGTTATGAATTGGGCGTTAACCTTGCTGTATCCCTGCATGCTGTGCGGGATGAGCTTCGTGATGAACTGGTCCCTTTAAATAAAAAGTACAACCTGCAAGCGTTACGTGAATCCACATTACGCTACCCATTAAAATCCGGACGCCGTGTCACGTGGGAGTATGTTATGCTTGCAGGGGTTAATGACTCCGATGAAGACGCCCGCCTTATGGCCACGTTTCTGAAGGACATTCCTTCTAAGATCAATTTGATTCCATTCAACCCATGGCCCAACGTACCCTATCAGCCTAGCGCCATGCCACGTATACGGGCTTTCCAGAAAATTTTGTGCGACGCAGGTTACGTGACCGTAGTTCGGGACCGACGCGGAGAAGATATTGATGCCGCGTGTGGTCAGCTAAAAGGTGCCGTAATCGGCACCCGTGAAAGAGCACCTAAAGACGTCTAACTTCATAAATCCGACATCCTACCTAGCTAAAATCCAAAGGCCAGAAACAGTCCCTCACATAAAGATCTGCGTATAACTACTGAGTTGTTTTTTATAGTTAAATATATAACTTTAAACAACCAAACATGCGCCCTGCCCATACGTCATGTCTAGCCACTTTTGCTTCGATAGTCATCCGCCGCTTTGCCACCGCCTATAGCCCTGTAATTTATGGGAATTCCTAGAGAAAGTATATTTTATATGCACATTCGTTGATTTGTGAAATGGGGTATATAATTATTATGAAATTGCGCTTGCAATCCCCATTTAAAAAGGACAAGATAAATCGATTTTTCCTTCCATAATAAGGTTTTCCTTATATAGAGGAAGGTTAATGTGCGACACCTTTTCGAACAAGGTGTATCGTATTGTTCAGGTGCCGTCGGGGGGGCGGCAGGTATACCCTCTTAATTTTGTAAGGATGGAGTCTATCCATGGGATTCTTGCGTAACCTGTTGGCTCTCATTGGAGCCGTCGCCGTAGCGGGTGGTCTCTACGGCTACGCCAAAATTGCACCTGATCTGGCCGAGTTTGATCCCGGCTATCAGCAAATGTACATGAAGTTTGCTTCTGACCTTCTTGAGTCCAAAGATCCTGGCGTTGCCATGATGTGGATGGTGGAAGTGGAAGAGGACATCACGGTTGAAGATGTAAAAGAATCGTTGAAAAGCTTAGCTGCGGCACGCAACTTCTTGTTTGTTGGGGAAGCACCCTTCTACAAACAGGTTCAAGCGGTCACAGGTAAACCTTACCGTCACGTTTCATTCATGTCATTTTGTGACGCACGTGTAGGTAAGATGATGGCAGATTACCGGGATGAATATACCGGTTTTATGCCTTGCCGGATTTCTGTAGTTGAAGGTAAGGACGGTAAGATCCGCCTTTACTCCATGAATCTGGACATGATGATCTATGGTGGACGTGAGCTACCCGCAGAGCTGAAAAAAGAAGCTATGCGTGTGAGCGGCGTACTTCAGGAGATCATGCAAGGGGCGGCACAAGGGGAGTTTTAAGCCACCCCGGCTTTATTTTGGTTGGAATACTGTTTCCAGCAGTTTTTTTACACGTCGACACCCTTCAAAAGGGGTCGATATAAACTTGGCCCGCCAATAAGGGCCTACCTAGCCATTCCTGTACGGGAGGAGAGGGATA
The DNA here is from genome assembly GCF_036689865.1 of Magnetococcus sp. PR-3. NCBI lineage: Bacteria > Pseudomonadati > Pseudomonadota > Magnetococcia > Magnetococcales > Magnetococcaceae > Magnetococcus > Magnetococcus organivorans. The sequence continues at coordinate 98,823 of NZ_JBAHUQ010000021.1, read as the reverse complement.
GATGCAACATAACAAGATCAAGACACTGCTCTTGGCGGCAGCCATGGTAACAGGTGGGATGATGATGAGCGCGGATGCTCGCGCTGATATGATTCCTGCTTCTGCTCTGGCTGATACCTGCGCTGGTTGTCATGGTACCAACGGTGTTGCCGTTGGTCCTGCTATGCCTACCATTGCTGGTCAGCCCGCTGCTCATTTAGTTCAAATGATGCAAGAGTACAAATCCGGTGAGCGCCCTGCGACCATTATGGATCGTATCGCTAAGGGTTACAGCAATGAAGAGATCATGGCCATTGCTAAATACCTAAGCGCTAAAAAATGGGCCAACAACATCGACAACCCCATGCTCAGCATGAAAACCGGCACCCCCTACACCAAGGTGGATGACGCGCTGGCAGCTAAGGGTGCGAAGTTGCACAAGTCCTTCAAATGCGGCAAGTGCCATGAAGACAACGGTCGTAGCACCGAAGACGACATGCCTCGCGTGGCGGGTCAATGGCAGGATTACCTGCTGATCAAAATGCAGGATTACAAAAATTCTGACATTAAGGTTCCTCAGCCCAAGAAGATGAAGAAGCGTATGAAAAAAGCTTCTCTGGAAGAGCTCGAGGCCATTGCCCATTTCTACGCAAGCCAGAAATAAGCGGGGAAGAGGAGACTTAAGTATGTCCAAGCTGACACGTCGTCATTTTATTAAAGCAACTGGTGCGACTGCCGCCGTCGGTGCTGCGGGTGTAGCTGCTCCTGCCATTGCTGGTCACCATGGTAAACATGTGATCGTTGTAGGTGGTGGTTATGGTGGTGCTGTTGCCGCCAAATACATCCGTATGGCCGATCCTATGGTCAAAGTGACCTTGATCGAGCAGAACAAGTACTACTACTCCTGCCCTCTGTCCAACCCTGTGATCGCTGGTATGCGTGATCTGGAAGTTCAGAAATGGGGTTATGAAGGTCTGAAAAAGCATGGCGTAAATGTTGTGATCGATATGGTCACCGGCATTGATGCTGGCTCTAAGACCGTTTCCACCAAAGGTGGAAAGTTCAAGTACGACAAGTTGGTCCTGTCCCCCGGTGTTGATTTCAAATATGACGCCATTGAGGGTCTGACCAAAGAAGTTTCCGAGACCATGATGCCTCACGCATGGAAAGCTGGTCCTCAGACCACTTTGCTGCGTGATAAGTTGCACGCTATGAAAGATGGCGAGCCCTTCATCCTGGTTCCCCCAACCAACCCTTTCCGCTGCCCTCCTGGGCCATATGAGCGTGCTTCTTTGGTTGCTCATTACCTGCGGAAGAACAAGCCTAACTCAAAAGTTCTTATCCTTGATCCTAAAGATAAGTTCTCTAAGTTCGGCCTGTTCCGTGGTGGCTGGAAAGAACTCGGTTACGAGCCCAAGTACATTGAGTGGGTACCCGGTGGTGAGGGTGGTAAGGTAACCAAGGTAGATCCCAAGACTGGGACTGTCTTCACCGATATGGATGAGTTCCAAAGCTCTTGCGTGAACATCATTCCTCCCATGAAAGCCGGCGCCATTGCAGCTAAATCTGGTCTGACTGACAAGTCTGGCTGGTGCCCTGTTGATCTGAAGACTTTCGAGTCTAAGATTGCCAAGGACGTCTATGTCATTGGTGACTCCAGCATCGCTTCCGGTCTGCCTAAGTCCGGTTACGCTGCGAACTCCGAGGCTAAAGTTGCTGCTGCGGCTATTCTTGCTGCATTCCAGGGCAAGCCTGCACCCATGCCTTCTTATGTTAACACCTGCTACAGCCTGCTCTCTCCTGAGTACGGCATCTCTGTGGCTGTTGTTAAAGCTTATAAGGATGGCAAGATCATTGGTAAATCCAAGGGTCTCTCCCCCGGTAAAGCCTCTAAGGCTTTCCGTAAGCAAGAAGCTTACTATGCTGAGTCATGGTATCAGAGCATTATGCGCGATACCTTCGGCTAAGCAAGCTTGCTTTGCTGGTTGTAAAAGCGGAGTCCTTCGGGACTCCGCTTTTTTTATACCCAACGCCTTTATACTTTCTGTTTTATTCTCACAAACCCACTCTGTTTTTAAGTAAATATTCCACAGCTATTTTCATGGCATAGATCACACTTAGCACATGTCCGTCGCGTTATTGTCACTGTACTGTCAATTTTACAAAATATTCATTCAGGAATGGAGAAAACAGGTGGATCATGCTTGAGAGCCCGGTTGCGGTTTGGTAATCTCTTTGGGTGGTTTCAAGTGTATTCACGAGGCCTTTTTCGAAAAGGTCTGTTTAAGAGATCGAATGATTAGGAGATCCGTTTATGGGAACCGAGGAGGGAAAAATGGGCGTAAGCCGTCGTGGTTTCTTCCGTACCGCAGGTGCTGTTGGCCTGGGTGCTGCTGCTGTTTCTGCCATGCCTAGCGCCTCTTGGGCTGCTGGTGATGTCATGGCCTCCATTAAGGAGCACATGGGCAGCAGTGATGTGATGGAAGGTAAAGTTACTTTGGGTTCGCCCGATACTGCTGAAAACGGATCCCTGGTTCGTGTGCCGATTAAAGTTGATCATGCTATGGAGCCTGGCAACTACATTGAGACCGTGGGTATTTTTGTTGATAACAACCCTGCCCCTTTCATTGGTACCTTTGACTTCAAACCAGAAGTTGGTCTGGTCGAGTTTGAAATCCGCATTAAAATGGCGAAGACATCACCTTTGCGGGTTATTGCCAAGTCCAACACCGGCAAGCTGTATGCCGCTGTTAAGAAGATCAACGTGGCTGAAGGCGGTTGCGCAGGTTAATTCCTGTCTGCCCCCCCACACACACGTGCCAACGTTTAGATGAGGAAGAGTGAACATGGCTAAGATCGGCAAACCCAAGGTTCGTGGTCCCCGTAAGCCCGTAGCAGCTGGCTCTACTGTAGAGATCAAAACCTTGATCAAGCACCCTATGGAATCTGGTTTCCGTAAGAACCGCTCAACTGGTGAAACGGTAGCAGCGCACCATGTGGCTAAGGTAGAAGTAACGTACCTGGGCAACAAAATCATTTCAGCTGACTGGACTGGTGGCGTTTCCAAGAACCCCTTCTATGCTTTTAAAATGAAAGCAACCAAAGCCGGTCCTGTTGAAGTAACCTGGACCGATAATAAGGGTGAGTCCTGGACTGGAAAATTCAACCTGAAAGTCGCTTAACGATCAGGTTTGGATGTTCTGTTAAAAGCCGCCTTAGGGCGGCTTTTTTCATGCTTATATTGTACTGTTCTTCCCCTGAAAATCTTCTTTTCATCTCCCCTCCTCTCTTCTTATTTAAATGTGCCGGACTTATCTCCTTAATAAATCCTCTAAATTACACACTTTCTTGAGCATTATCAGATACACCCAACCCTACAGATACGTTAAACTAAAAAATCTAACAAAAAGGGCACCTTTATACAGTTCATGGGGTATGCATGGATCTCAGATGGCTACGCATCATATGCTGTCTCAGCACGTTCTGCGTGTGTACAGCAGCTTTTTCACAATCCTTACCCCTGCGTATTTCAGGGTCTAGCACTATTTTGCCCGTTGTAAAAGCCGCAGCACGCCAGTTCTCTGAAGAATACAGTATGAATATTCATGTCTATGGAGGAGGCTCCTCTATTGGCGTACAGCAGACCCTAAACCGTCATGTAGATATTGGCATGGTTTCACGATCTCTGACCGACAAAGAACGTCAGGCTGGGCTACAGACATTGACCATTGGACATGATGCCATTGTTGTCATTATTAATAAATTTCAAGAGATCAATGAACTCTCTAAAGAGCAAATTAAGCGTATTTTTGAAGGAGACATTCAAAACTGGCAGGAGGTCGGCGGAAAAGCAGGAACGATTCAAAGAATTGCCAAACGTACTGGGCGCTCCACACGTAAATTATTCGATTCGTTTATGGGGTTGCAAAAACTCTCTTCAGATACCTACCAGGTCGGCTCCAATACGGAAGGGCTCGTACTTGTTGGTACAGACCCTTATGCCATTGGCTATGTATCCATAGGTTCAGCAATTATTGCCATGGATAGAGGGCTTAACATACGCATGCTTACCATTGATAACCACGTACCCTCTGTTAATAACCTTCAAAATGGCGCCTACCCTTACAGCCGCAAATTAAATTTAATTACACTGGGCGAACCCTCAAAAAAAGCTCAAAGCTTTTTAAATTATATGCAAACACCAGAGCGGCGAAAATTGGTTCTTGAACATGCCTTTCTAACCTCAGCGCCCGAAGAGTCCCCCGCGAAGGGGTCATTCCCATGACCATACGCCGAGCTTTACACCTTAGCTTTACCCTGTTGCTGGTGACGGTACTGGTTGTGACTGGCCTTAGCTATCAGATGTATCAAAAATGGTCTCAAGAAATGGGGCGTTTGACCAGTCATGCATTACATATCCATGAAGAGATAAGCGAAATACGAAATTTGGTTAATAGCACCGAGAACCTTGCGATGCAAAGCATGCTTCTTAATAACGAGCTCCTACTGCTGGATGCAGCGAGAGATGCGAACCAAGTAAACCGTTTATTAATTTATATGGATACCAACCTCGACAAGGGGCTGCCCAAGGTTACAGAAAGCTTGGCTTTACGTAAGGATTTACGCCAAACATGGTCTGCCATACGTACTCAATATCGAAGTTTTTTGGTTAAAGTTCTGTCAATTTCTGCAGCTTACGTTGAAGGTGTCGAAAAGGACCCTTCCAAAATTTCAGAACTACAAGTTGTTGTGAGTAATTATAACCGTCATCTGGATATACTCTCGGGCCAAATTAAAGCCTTGGCTTCAATGGAGATGCGTCGTTTGACGATGCTATCTGAAAATTTATCTCAAACGTTGATTCTATTAGCTGCGATTCTCATTGCCACAGTGCTTATTACTTTGGCGATTATGGAATTTAAACTTAATCGACCCCTCTCCAGACTAACCCATTTTTTTCAGAACTTACTGACATCCCCTAACCCTTGGGGGCGCGAACTACCCACGGAAGGTTATTCTGAGATTTCTATCCTGAGCCGTGGAATTAACGAAACATTGGCCAAACTTGAAAAAACAACGGTTTCACGAGATGAGCTCCGACGGGAGATCGAAGAAAGAAGGCTCGTTGAACAAGCTTTGCAACAGGCCAATGAAGAAGCAGAACAAAAAGCTGAAGAGTCTCGCGTACTTAGCAAAATCCTTATTATCGCTTTGGGACAAAGTGACCACAGTTCATTTTTAGAAACCAGTTTGGCTCAACTGTTTGGCTATTTAAGGTGGCTAAAAGAAGAACCCCGTGGCTCTGTTTTTTTAACAGAGGAGAAAGAGGGTACCACAACATTAAAAATGGCAGCATCCTGGAGATTAGACCCCTATATCGTGGCACACTGCCAACAACTCGATTTAGGCCAATGCCTCTGTGGTCAAGCCGCCTTACAAGAGAGCCCCATTTACAGTAGTGGTATCGACCACAACCACACCATCTACTATGAAGGCATGGCAGACCACGGCCATTTAATATTACCCATTTTGTTAAATCAAAAGCTTAGAGGCTTGCTTAATCTTTATTTGCCTCAAGGCTTTAAACCAACCAAAGAAGAGCGACTATTTTTAGATCAAGTGATTCGTGTTCTGAGTATGGGTATAGCCTTACGTGACCGGCAACAGGAACTTTCCCAAGCCCGAACAAAAGCTGAGATTGCCAACCATTCAAAAAGCGAATTTTTGGCCAATATGAGCCATGAGATACGCACCCCAATGAATGTGATCATTGGTATGGGTGAGCTGCTACTTGAAGATGAAGAAGATCCTAAGCGCAAACGTTATCTACAGGTGGCTCAAAGCGCGGGGGAAGGGCTACTCTCTCTGATTAATGATGTCCTGGATCTGAGCAAAATTGAAGCGGGAGAGATGCACATTCGTAAATGTGCGGGCTACCCGGAGAAAATACTCCATGAAATTGAGCATATTTTTATGACCGCATGCCAAGAAAAAGGAATTTCCCTTATTCTCAAGCATGGCGATACAGTGCCCAGCTGCATTTGGTGTGATCCAGACCGTTTACGACAGGTGCTTATTAACCTTGTGGGGAATGCCTTAAAATTTACGGACAAAGGTCGGATTGTTATTCAATCAACCCTTTCAGGAAAAGAGAGCATTCGCTTTTCAGTACACGATTCAGGCATTGGCATACCTCAGGAGAAAATTGCGGCTATTTTTCAACCTTTCACCCAAGCAGACTCCAGCATTACGCGTAAATTTGGTGGGACAGGCTTAGGGCTTTCCATCAGTCAGCATATCATTGAAAAAATGCATGGAAAAATATGGGTGGAAAGTCAAGAAGGGGAAGGCAGCCATTTTCATTTTGAAATCCCCTTAGAAGTAGCGAAAGAAAAACATAACCTTACCCAACAACAGAGCACCCAACCAGCCGTAGACGTAAACCTGTCTAAAAAGCTTAAAATTTTATTTGTAGAAGATGCGCAAGATAACATTACCTTGATTAAGGCCTACTTAAAACAAACCCCTCATGCTATCAGCGTCGCCTTAGATGGTATTGATGCGGTTAACCAAGTGCGTGAAAACCCCTTTGATCTCATCTTTATGGACATTCAAATGCCAAATATGGATGGGCTAACTGCAACCCGTGAAATTCGTGATTGGGAGCGTGAACAGGGCAGAGAAGCCACCCCTATTTTTGCCCTCTCAGCACATGCTTTTACAGAAGCGATTGAGCACAGTCTTGATGCAGGGTGTAATGGCCATATCACCAAACCTATTAAAAAACAGGAAATTCTAGCCTTTCTTAACACCTTTATCCGTGACAACATCTCCTCTACATAAAGAGAAAATACCCTTTTTTTCCAATATCTCAGCACCCACAACCATGATGGAACACCCTTGAACATAAAAAGATGTTTCCTTTATCAGGACCCTGATATATTATCAGGGTCCTAACAAGAAGAAGGGAAGCCAGTATGAATAAGGAACACCCGCATGCGCCACATCGCTATTTAAACTATACCCTTAAGCAAGCACAGCATGCTTTGCGTAAAAAACTTGATCGCCAACTGCGCCCCCTAGGCTTAACGGTACCGCAATTTGGTGCTTTGGCCTTTTTGGATTTTTCTCCAGGACTATCCAATGCTCAACTTGCCAGAGATACCTTTGTGACACCGCAGTCCATGCAAGGTATTTTGGTTAACTTGGAGAAAGCAGGCTATATCGCCCGTCACCCCCACCCAGAACATGGACGTATTCTACGAGTAGAGCTGACAGAACAAGGCAAAGCGGTGTTAACCCAAGCCTTCTCAATCTGTGATGAGGTAGAAAGCAAGTTACGACAAGCGGTCTACCCCCTGAGCTATGAAGAGGCATTAAGCATGTTGCAGCGCTGCCGTGATGTACTAGAAGAGTAGCCGTATAACCAAATACGCCATCACCAATAGTGAACCCTAAGCGGGTGGTGGCATCCAAACTTGTAACCCCCAGAGCTTAAACTCTGACGCTAGCCTAATGGAGCGGGTCATGATCAATCCACGACCATTTGTTATATCCAGCATTCTCCTATTCTCCTCTGTTTTGCTTGGCTGTCAGGAGCAAAAACAGGTTAAAGAGCTGGCCCCCCGCCCCATTGCGTGGATTAAGGTTGAAGGACGAGACTTTGCCCAAGTCAGACGAATTTCTGGATTAATGAAACCTGCAGAAACCGCCAAATTGAGTTTTGATATCAGTGGTCGTGTCAGTGCCGTAAAAGTCACCTTAGGAGACTCCGTCAAAGCGGGGCAGGAGCTGGCTCGGCTGGACACCAAGAGCTACCGCCTTAATGTAGAGGCTGTTAAGGGGCAACTACAAGAAGCTCAAGCGTCCCTAACGGAAGCTAAGAACCATTTTAAACGGCAATCAAACCTGTTTAAAAAAGGCTGGGTGGCCCAAGCCGCCTTTGATGATGCCAAAGCCTCACTGGATAGCGCATTAAGTGCTGTAAAAATTGCTCAAGCCCAACTTGATCTGGCCAATAAAACACTGATGGATACGGTTCTTCGCGCCCCGTACGATGGTCGGATTACGGCACGGTTTGTTGAGCCTTCTCAACGCATTGTCTCCAGCGCCCCTTGCTTTGAAATTGAAGGCAAGCAAGGGCTTGAAATTGCGGTCATGGTCCCTGAGACCCTCATTGGCCAGCTGGATAAAACTCGCGGTTTTCAAGCGACCTTTCCAGCTCTACCCGATCTTAAACGCACCGCACGTATTTCAGAAATTGGTAGCCGGGCAGAAACAGCCAACGCCTTCCCTGTGACTCTGTTTCTTGAAGAGCAGCATAAAGGGCTGCGCTCAGGCATGAGCACCGAGGTCGATTTTACCTTTAAAGGCCGTGGTCGAACGGGCTATACGGGCCCTGTTCTGCTTGTTCCACCAAGCGCCCTACTCGCAGGCCATAAACAGCAGGTCTTTGTTTTTGTTTACAACCCTAAAAGCCAAACGGTCAACAAGCGCAAAGTTCAGACAGAAAGTGTACTTAACAATGAAGTCTATATCTCCCAAGGCTTGAGCAGTGGTGAAATTATCGCCACAGCCGGTGTGGCTTACCTGAGTGAGGGTCAAAAGGTAACGCTCTTAGGGCAAGGCCCAAAACGCTTTAACTAAGCACAGGAGAAAACAGACATGAACTTCACCTGCCTTGCCTTCCGTTATCGGCGTTTGGTGCTTATTATTCTGCTGGCACTACTGGCTTATGGTGCCGCCAGCTACTTCACCCTGCCCGCCCGTGAAGATCCAGAAATTACCATTCGTGAAGCACTGGTGGTTACCCGCTATCCTGGTCTTAACCCCGACCGGGTAGAGATGCTGATTACCCGTAAACTCGAAGAGCGCATACGTAGCATCCCCCAGGTTGAGGAGATCCGCTCAACATCAACCATGGGACGCTCGATCATTCATGTAGAAATTCAAGACCGTTTTAGTGATCTGGAACCCATATGGCAAGATCTACGCAATAAAGTCGGGGCCGCTCAAAGCTCATTACCCAGTGGCACACAAACCTCTGTGGTAAATGATGAGTTTGGCAGTGTTTCTGTTGTTACCTTGGCCCTGAGTGCCGATGGTTTTGACATGGCAGCCATGCATGACATGAGTAAACATATTCGTGATGTGCTCTATAGTGTTGAAGGCACAAAAAAAATTGAGATCTTAGGGGTTCAAGAAGAACGTATCTTTCTTGAGGCTTCCAATGCCAAAATGGCCCGCCTTGGTATTTCTCCAAACACACTGATCACCATTTTACAGAGCCAAAACATTATCCGGCCCGGAGGGGAGATTGATACCGGCAGCAAGAGTTTTATCATTGAGCCAACCGGTAACTATGAAACCATCGATGAAATTGGCGAGACCCTGATCTCCTTACCAGGTACCGAAGAGGTTATTCCGCTTTCTGATATCGTGACCATTCGGCGGGATTTTCTCGACCCTCCACACCAGACCTCTTACCACAACGGCCAACCCGCCGTGATGTTTGCCATCTCCATGCTTACGGGCTATAACGTGTTGGAGTATGCACCCCGGCTAAAAACAGTTATTGAGCAGGTGGAGCAAACACTCCCCATTGGTTTTAATCTCGCCATTGCCACCTATCAAGCCGATCAAGTCGCCAGCACCATTCATGGTGTTTCCTCTAGTGTTATCCAAACACTGATCATTGTATTGGTCGTAGTTATGCTGTTTTTGGGCATTCGTACCGGCTTGATTGTTGGCGCCATTGTGCCCTTTGTCATGCTGGCCACGCTGGCCATTATGAATATGATGTCGCTCTCTTTGGAGCGCATGTCTTTGGCCACCCTAATTATCTCACTGGGGTTACTGGTGGATAATGGGATTGTTATTGCAGAAGATTTTAAACGCCGACTGGAAAATGGCTTAAACCGCGACGCCGCCTTAAAAGGGGTTGGGGATGAGTTAACGGTACCTTTATTGATCTCTTCTCTGACAACGATCTTGGTTTTTCTGCCGTTAATGTTGGCAGACCATGTTGCCGGGGAGTATACCCGCTCCATCTCCTTGGTCATTATGATTGCGCTGTTGACCTCATGGGTACTGGCATTAGGCTTTACCCCGACCCTCTGCTACTACTTTCTTAAAATCGACCCGCACCGCCAAAAAGGGGGCAAAGCCCAACGGGCCCGACGCTCTTTTGCGCTCTATACGCGCTTTCTCCATTGGGCCCTGAGTAACCGCATTCTCTTTATGGGTCTTATGTTTACGTTATTGGTCGGGTCGGGCTGGTTAATGCGCTATGTGCCCCAACAGTTTTTCCCCAACTCTGACCGTGCCCAAATTTTGGCCTATGTTGAGCTACCCGCAGGAACATCAGCCCGCACAACAGATCGCCGTATGCGCGATATCTTTACATGGCTGGAAGATAAGCAACAGTTTCCTTATATCACCGGCTATACCGGCTATACCGGCTATGGCGGACCACGTTTTGTCCTCACCCTCACCCCGGGGGATCCCGCAGAGAACACGGGGTTTATGGTCTTTAATATTGATGAGCTAGAGCATGTAGAAACAACACTTAACCAGTTGCGTACAGGCTTTCGTGCACAGTTTCCCGATATGTTTATTCGCGTCAGCCGCATGTTCCTTGGCCCCAGTGATTCCAGCAAGTTAGAAATCCAGGTTAAGGGGCCGGATGCCGATGTAATCTATCAAAAAGCTCAACAGATAGCTGAACATCTACGCACCATCCCAGGTACCATTGATGTTCGAAACGACTGGCAAAACCGCATCACCAAAGTACTTGTTAAAGTTGACCAAAACCGAGCTCGACGGGCAGGCATCACCAGTGATGATATTGCACGCTCCATGCAGTCCTACCTCAATGGCATAGAGGTCACTCAGTTTAGAGAGCAGGATGACATTATCCCTATCATCATGCGGGCCTCTGATGCTGAGCGCTTTAACCTGGACCGTATGCGTTCAATGAACGTCTACTCCTCCACACGCGGCATGACCGTACCTTTATTCCAAATTGCAGATTTTGAGCCCTATAATCAGTATGCCTTCATCCAACGGGAGAATATGTTCCGCACCGTCACCGTTGAAGCAAAAAGCCTGATCATGACGGCAGAAGATCTAAAAAAACGGGTTGATCCACAGCTTGACGCTTTAAAAGAGGATCTGCCCGTGAACCATAGTATTGAATATGATGGTGTCATTGCTGACTCAGCGGATGCACAACAAGCTCTGGGGGCAAATGTCCCCATTGTACTGGGGTTAATCGTGGTTTTACTGGTTGGCCAGTTTAACTCGTTCCGGCGCCCAACCATTATTATTCTAACCATCCCTTTGGCTTTAATTGGGGCGGTGGTGGGCCTGTTAGCCACAGGTTCCTACTTTGGTTTCATGGTCACGCTGGGACTCTACTCTTTAGGTGGGATCATCATTAACAATGCCATTGTCTTAATCGACCGTATCGATATTGAGCAACAGGCGGGAAAATCCCCTTTCACAGCCATTATCGATGCTTCTGTCATGCGTTTACGCCCCATCACCATGACCACCATTACCACCATTTTAGGGTTGATGCCGCTCATTTTAGCCAGGGACCCTCTCTTTTATGGTATGTCCAATGCCATGGCCTTTGGCTTGGGGGTCGGGACCTTGCTCACCCTAGGGGTGGTACCCGTGCTTTACGCACTGCTATTCCGCGTTAAGCCGGACTAACTTAGATCAAAGATAGACCTCTACCAGCATTTTAGTTAAAGTGGAGCTATCCAAGCGGGGGCCTGGAGTTAACCCTGGTAGGTGCTTATGAAATGGATGAATAAAGCGTACCGTTTGGGCATATATATTTCGTTATATGCCACGCTGATGGTTGGCCTTTTGCTGCTCCCCACATCAGCCACGGCTCAACCCCCATTTCGCCTGTTCATATTGGAATCTCAACTCGGTAGTCCTTATCAAGAAGCCCGTGAGGCACTGCTACAATCTCTGGCCAGTTACGGTTACCGAAAAGGCCAAAACCTCCATGTCACCATCCACTCTGCCAGCAATGATGTAGAGCGTGGGGTTAAGCTACTCAAACAGTCTCAACCTAGCCGTTATGATGTCATCTATACGGGTGGTACCGTTGCCACCATTGCCGCCAAACAGGTCCTGTTAGGGCAAGATATACCCGTTGTCTTTGCCTCCCCTACCGACCCGGTAGGTATTGGTGTTATTGATAGTTTTATATACCCACCTAAAGCTAACTTTACCGGTGTTTGTTACCCTGTTCCGGTAAAAGCCCGGCTACGCTTTGTACGCCAACTTATGCCAAAAGCCCGAACCTTTGGGTTAATTTATGCAGATATGCCACAATCCCACAGCTACAACCGCTGGTTACAGGAACTGATCAAAAGTGATCCAGAGTTCCAAGATATAAATATTCTTTTCCAAGCTGTACCCTTAATAACGGGTGAAGATGGAGACCAACGCATGGCCGATGCGGCCATCCCGATGATTAAATCCCTAGACCCTCAGGTTGATGCCTTCATCAAAGCCAATGATCAATTGGGGGCTCGTCAACCCTTTGCTGAGCATGTAAGCCAATATGCGACCAAACCTCTTATTGGTTTAGTCCGCCAGGATGTGATGGAACAGTGGGGGGCCAGTGCTGTAATTTACCCTTCACACAGCAGCATTGGTAAACAGGCGGCCAAAATGGTCAAGCGGCTGCTGGATGGTGAAGCGATCACCAACCTCACCCCTCAATGGCCCGCCAAGTTTGGCTATGCGGTTGATCTACGCAACACCCGCAAACATCGCATTGTAGTACCCGTTGGCCTGCTCCAACTTGCTGGTGAAAACATTATTAAATAGAATGGCTTGGTATGCGGTTAAACCATAAAATCCTGCTGGTCACCATTGCGATTGTGGCTCTGTTACTTAGCGGCAGTGCCACCTTGCATGTCTTAAATTTTCGCACAACCTATACCGACGCTCTGTTACGGGGGTCCTTTGGTATCGGTCATAGCATTAATGGCATGCTTAACGAGATGCTGGCCTTGGGCCTACCCTTGGACTCTCTAAGCGGCATGGATAAAAAGCTGGCTGAAGTGATCACCCAAAACCGTCACATCACCTACAGCGCCATTACAGATCTTGAAGGACGTGCACTCTTTCATAGCAACCCCAAACTTGTGGGGCGTGTTTTTCAAGACAAAGCAGGTTTAAGGAGCATTCAGACCAAAGAGCCCATTTGGCAATTCTATGACCGGTTTGATGGCAAACATTACTATGATGTTTCTATTCCTACCTTTGATGCTGATAACAAGCACGTGGGGGTCGTACGTTTGGGTTTTCGTACCGAAGAGGTGGATGACAAAGTCTGGGAGGCCATTACCCAAATTGTCCTTAATATTCTGGTAACCTTTGTGCTTATCGCTCTTTTACTGAATTTCTTTTTAGAGCGCTTCATCGTTAAACCTGTGGTGGCCTTGGCCCAGCGTGCCCAGCATATTAGTGATGGCGTTTTCGATGGCACCCCCTCCATCCAACGACAAGATGAAGTCGGCCAGCTCTCTGATGCCTTGGACCGAATGGCCAACACCTTGAGCCAACAGTTTCAAGACCTGCAAAACGCGCAAGTGGAACTGGAACAAAAGGTCACCCGCCGCACCCATGAGCTCGCCACGGCCAACCATCTCCTACATGAAAGAAATGAAGAGCTGGAAAGCGCCGTTCAAAAGCAACGCCAGCTAAATGACCAAATTCGACATAATGAAGACGCCCTGCGGGAAAGCAAATCCAGACTCGGAAGTATTCTTCAATCCACCTCTATTGGGGTGTTTGGGCTAAACCTTAAAGGGCACCATCAGTTTATCAATCCCGCAGCAGCCAACATGCTAGGCGGCAATATTGAGAGCATGCTTGGTCAGTTGGCCCTACCGATCTGGTACCATGATGGAACCGGCATCACCCCCAACCCCATCAGTCAAGTACTCACCACACATCAATCACAACAAGGCGAGGGCCGCTTTGTGCATATGCGTGGACATACTTTTCTGGTTGAGTATGCGGCCACACCCATTTTTGAAAAAGGGGAAGCGGTTGGTGCCGTGGTTACCTTTAACGACATCACAGCCCGCCGCCGTACAGAACGCATCACCCAGAGCATTATCCAAGGTACTGCGACCGTCACCGGAGAAGCTTTTCAGAGGGAACTGGTTCGTAATATTGCTGAAGCTCTAGAGGTAAAATATGTGTTTGTAGGCCGACTTTTAGCCACCGCAGAACCCACAGTCAAGGCCACCACCATCTGGGCAAATGGGGAGTATGGAGACCCTTTTCAATATGAACTGGAAGGAACCCCCTGTGCCAATGTTATCGGCAAGGAGACCTGCGTTTATTCTGACCGCATTCAACTACGTTTTCCTGAGGATCAGCTGCTAAGCCAGATGAAGGCTGAAAGCTACATGGGCACCCCCCTGTTCAACTCTGATGGTCACCCGCTGGGGATTTTGGCTGTTTTAGACAATGAACCGTTGGCAGATCCTGAGTTGGGTCACTCCATTCTTGGCATCTTCGCTGGGCGCGCAGCTATGGAGCTTGAACGTCAACAGACAGAGTCCGCTTTACGTGCGGCCAAAGAGCGTGCTGAGGATGCCAGCCAAGCAAAAAGTGAATTTTTGGCCATGATGAGCCATGAAATTCGCACCCCTATGAATGCCATTCTTGGCATGACCGAGCTCCTCCAGGAGGCACCAGACCAACAGACCCAAGCAGATTATCTATCCGTACAAGCCCGAGCAGGGGCGGCACTACTGACACTGATTGATGATATTTTAGAACTTTCCCGCTTAGAAGCTGGGGTAGAACAAGCCAAACAAGCACCTTTTAATCTGCACCATCTGATCCATTCCGTCGCCTTATTGCTTGAACCCAGCGCTAAAGAGAAAGGGCTCTCTATTGAGCTAAACTACGCATCTGAACTGTCTCATCATTGGGAGGGAGATGAGCGGCGCCTACGGCAAGTACTCATCAACCTTGTTGGTAATGGGGTAAAGTTTACATCAAAGGGTAAAGTGCTTATCCAAGCCTACCCTCACCCCTTAGGTATCCGGCTTATGATTACGGATACCGGGGTAGGTATTCCTAAAGCACACCATGATCAAGTTTTTGAACATTTTCACCAGGTCGACTCTACGGCCACACGTCAGCATGGTGGTAGTGGACTGGGATTGGCCATTACCAAAAAACTCATGGATTTAATGGGTGGCCACATAGAATTACAGAGTGAAACAGATGTGGGCACAACCTTCACCCTCATTCTGCCTTTTACCAAAGCCAAAATACCCGTCTCTTTAGAACAGGGAAATGAGCCTGCCCCCGCCCTGCCCCCTTTAAGGCCTATGAAGATTCTTCTGGTCGAAGACTCCCCAGATAATGCCCTTCTCATTGGTTCTTATCTCAAGCAAACCCCCTACCATTTAACAACGGTAGAAAATGGAGAGCAGGCTCTGGAGAAGGTTTGGGAGCAGCCCTTCGACTTGGTACTTATGGATATGCAGATGCCTGTGATGGATGGCTATACCGCCACGGCCAAAATCCGCCTACAAGAGGCCTTAGAAGAGCGCGATCCCATGCGTATTGTGGCATTAACGGCCCATGCGCTGGAAGGGGACCGAGAGCGTTGCCTGGATGTTGGGTGTGATGATTTTCTCACCAAACCCATTCGCAAAAAAAACTTACTCCGCTATTTGGCGACCTCATAAAAAAGCGGCCTGTCTTATCCAGACAGGCCGCTTTTTTATGATCGCTATAGGATTTTGAGCAGTTAGGGCTGGTCAACCTCAACCTGCTTGGCCTGTTTAATAGCCTTTAAGCGGGACTGCTTATTATCCTCAACCTTACCTCTTAGGATCTCAAGCATACCTTCAACACCTTTTTGCTTCAGCAGATGCTGGAACTGTTTGCGGTAGTTGGCCACAACGCTAACCCCTTCCAGCACCAGATCAAACACCTTCCAGCCTTGCGCTGTTTTTAAACAACGGTAGGTTAGCCTGATAGGGGTTCCACCCAGATCAACCTGACTATTCAAAATAATAATCCGCTGATTTTTTTTCTGCTCTGGCTGAAAAACGACCCCTTTCCCCCGGTAAGACTCCACCTTATCCAGGTAGGCATCTTCCAGTGTTTGACGGAACAGGTCGATAAAAGCCTCTTTTTGCTTGCCTGAAAACTGTCCCCAGCTACGACCAACCGCACCACGGGACATCATAGCAAAATCAAAATGGCCATAGATCAAGGCACGTAGCCGATCACGACGGTTTTGCCAATGCTCAGGTTTGGCCAACTCTGGATCACGCAAAATTTCCACGGCCAGATGAACCGAACGCTGAATGGCTGCGGTTTCTCCATGCACAGGTGTAGTATCGGCTTGAAGAGCCAAGGGCCATGCAAGAAGCATAAAGAGAAAAAAGGAGGATACGATGCGATTCAGATTCATAGTTTTAACTCGCCGCAATAATCCATCAGTAGCAGGTAACGCTGGTTGATTATGGGAGCTTTAATACCATACCTTTCCTGTCCATGCCTAGGTTTGCCGAACATTGCTATGCCACCCATGTATTTTTTATGCATCTTTTTTATCGACACACTCTCCTATCTTTAAGAAGCCCATTAGGAAGAAACAAACCATTAACTCGTGCCACCCAAGGGTGACATCATCGTTTTTTTCCAAAACTGTTACGATGATGCATCGAAAAAAATGATGCCTAACCATTTACATGGCTGAAGTAATCGTTTTTTTCCGTTATGCTGCAACAGGAACATTGAAATATTTTCTCTATTAACGCATTATCACGATCGGTAGTTTAGACTACCTGTTTGATAAAGACTATAAAGACAACAGGAAACGATCATGTCCACCTACATGGGTTGGTTAAAAATAGCGGTGGTTGCGTTGGCTCTGGTTCTGGCACCACAGGCTGCCCAGGCTCAAGAGCAGTTGGCATTGATGGATGATGCCATCTGGGCTGAGTTCGACGAGAACAATGCCGACCTGTGGAGCCAGGGTGATGCCATCAATGACCCCCTGGAAGGCTGGAACCGAGCGATGTTTGCGTTTAATGACAAGCTCTATTTTTGGCTGCTTAAGCCAATATCAACCGGTTACGCAGCCATCATTCCACAAGGCGGACGTCAGGCTGTACGCAACTTTTTCAGCAATCTGAAAGAGCCTGTACACATCGTCAACTCACTACTGCAGGGTAAAGTCAAACAAGCTGGGGTTGAGCTAACCCGCTTCAGTGTGAACTCCACTGTGGGTGTTTTGGGCTTATTTGACATTGCTGGTGAACATCACAATCTGGTCTCTCATAAAGATGATCTTGGCCAGACGTTTGGCTCCTACGGTGCGGGCGAAGGTCTCTACATCGTGTGGCCTATTCTTGGCGCCTCTACAGTCAGAGACTCTGTTGGCTTGGTGGGTGATGCTTTCTTGACCCCGACCACCTATCTAGAGCATACCTGGGCACAGATTGGTGTTCGCGGACTGGAAACAGTTAACCGTACCTCGCTCAGCCTGGGTGATTATGAGAGCATTAAAAGTGCAGCAATCGATCCTTACATTGCGGTACGGAATGGCTTTAAACAGATCCGGGATCGTGAAATTCAGCGTTAAGTCAGGCGCTTGATCGTGAATAGACAGATACCACATCAAAAAAACCGCTTGATCCTTTGGGTCAGCGGTTTTTTTGTGCTTTTTCTACTCAGCGGATGTGCCAGCGACCCTAACGCCAAGCGACAGGAGTGGCAACCCAGCAATGCTGAGTTCCAGCTTTCAGACATGGTTAAGTCTGAAACCAACATTGTGGTGGAAACCACCCGAATGGCTGTGATGAAAGAGCTACGCAACCTGGCGGAAAAGCTTTATCTACGCAACCCCAGGGAGCTACAAAAAGTACCCGTATCAGGTTATAGGACCCGATTGGAACAGCTTTTTTCTCAAAACCATGACTGGAAGTTTAAGGAGCTTGGCAAGCACTTTGGCGCAACGGCTATCTATCTCGCCTTTGATGATACCTATCAAGGGGACCGCGTTTTTGCCTTTATTGCCGGGTTAGGTTATATGATTCATGCATCCTATGAAGGTAAGCGTGAATTTAGCATGTTTGATAAACTGCCAACCTTTCAAGAACCACTACACCCCCAAAAGCTGTACAACAGTGCACGGAATATTGAGATTGCAGCGTGGCGACTGTTTAACACCCGTACAGCCATTGGCGAACCCTACCTCTACAGCATTCACCTGGGAGATGATGCAGAACCGCCCAACCTAAGCTTTGAACGGTTAACGGGGAAAATGGTGGCTCTGCAGGATCTCATGGCACAAGTCATGGCACAAAAGTCCAAGCGGGCGGTTAAACAGGTCTTCTCTTTTGTCGCTTCCGCCGTATTTCTCCCCATTTAGAGACACACCGCCGCTCACATACCGCACTCTTTTTACCCATTTTCCATACGATGCCTTGCAGGCACATATATAGCCGCTATTATAGGTAGGTTGCCAGGGTTTTGCATGGTCTCTCCAACAGAGTGCCGTTGGTCAGGCGGTCTAAAATTCAAGGCCAAATAGGGGCATACGGTATGTATGCGGGGTGGCTGTAAAAAGGATAATCTTTTTTACTTCCGTGGGTAATCAAGCCCAGTCTGTTTAATTCAAGTTTCTTATGAAATCTCTGAACAAGCTTTTGATTGCATTTTTTATTGCCCTGCTCCCCCTATCCTTGAGTCATGCAGAGGATTTGGAGGCGAAGCTAGACGGGTTTCACCGCCTGTTGGATCGCCAAGCCTATACGGATGCCGAGCCCAAGTTGCGTGCTTTTTTAAAAAAGCGCCCCAAAAATTTGGAGGCTCGATTCTTACTGGCGGTGCTTTTGTCGGAGACCAACCGACACCCTCAAGCTTTACAACTGTTTGAACAGCTGAGCAAAGAACACCCCAGGCAACCAGAGCCCTACAACAACCTAGGCGTTCTTTATGCCCGGCAAGGCATGATGGACCTAGCCAGGGCCTCTTTTTTAAAAGCGGTTATGAGCCACCCCAGCTATGCAACAGCCCACCGAAATCTACAGGCGATCTATGCCAATATGGCGGCACGAGCTTATGGTCAAGCGTTAGAGCTGGAAGAGGTCTTTGATGAGCAACCTGACCTAGCTATTTTAAAAAAGACGGGGCCTAAAGCACATGTCGTGGTTGAAAGAGATGAAAAAACACTACAAAAATTGGCCACGCTAAAGGGTGAACTTGAAGTTCTACGCAAAATACGCGACCAAGCACAAAAGACCCTTGTACGCCAACAGGAAACAGAAAAACGGCTAAAACAGGAATCTACAGAGCGTAAAAAAGCGGACCAAGCCCGTGGTGACGCATTAAAACGTGCCACGGCTGCAGAAAATGAATTGAAGCTGAAAATTCAAGAAATCAGCCGCCTGACACAGCAGTACAAACAGCGTTTGGAAAATGAACAAAAAAACTACCAAACAACATTAGCTACGCTCACTACAAAGCAACATCAAAGTGCCGAGCAACAGGCACGTTTAAAAGCTCAGCTTAACACCCTTGAGCAGGCCAAACTGAACAGTGAACAGGCCTTGAGTCGAGAGAAAAAAGCACGGAAAAAAAGTCAACTGGCACTGGATCAAGAAAAAAAGGCTTTGGCCAAAGAACGTCAATCCCGCCAAGCCAACCAGCAAAGTTTGACTAAAGAGAGGCAGGGACTGGAGGTCAAGCTCAACCAGTTGACCACCCGCGGCAATGACCAACAGGCAACCATCGCCTCATTAAAGGCTGAGCTTAAAGCCTCTAAAGCCATGGTCACCAAGCTGCAAGGCCAGCATGAAGCCAGCTCGACATCCATGAGCCAACTTAAACAGGATTTAGAAGCTGAACAGAAGCGCTACGCCGCGGCACAAAGTGCGATTAAAGCCGCAAAGATTCGTCAGGAGAAAGCTCAACAGGCCCAAAAAGACCTGAACAACCGCTTTAATACCCTGAACGATCAAATCCGCAAGCTGGAAAAACCCCAACATGCGGCCAAGCAGCTTGAACTTGCGGCACAAACAGAACCTTTGGCAAAGACCGAACCTACGGAAAAGCCCGTTACAGCCCCTAAAACGTCAACAGCTCCTGTGACTGCGGTGGCAACAGAACCCCGCACACGGTCTGTTGCAGATGAAGATGACCTGCCCATAAAAGTTGAACTAAAAACCACGCCAATTACAACACAGAACCTCCCAGAGACTGAGGAGGTCACCGTTGTAGAAGATTGGCGTGATGATGTGCGTAGTGCGGTGGAATCTTGGCGTCAAGCCTGGAGCGACCAGGATGTTTCAGCTTACTTGGCCGTCTATGCCAAAACGTTTAGGCCACCCCAAGGCCGCTCCATACGTACATGGAAAAAACGTCGTGCTCAGCGTCTAAAAAAACCGGGATTTATTCGTATTACAGTGGATAACCTGCGTATCGTATCGATGCACGGTGGACGGGCTAAGGTCAGCTTTACCCAAAGTTATCGTTCCGATACCTACAGAGATAAAATTCGTAAAATCCTGTTGATGGAACGTCAGGATGCACAGTGGAAGATTTTGAGAGAGCTTTCCGATGGCTGATGGGATGCTGCGCATACGCTTATTCTGCTTAGGCTTGATGTTGCTGCCCCTGCTTTGGTTTGGCTCTACAACACCAGCCCTGGCAGAGACGAATGGTCTGTTTAAAGGTATTCTACTGCCTGATGACCGTATTCAAATGTCAGCCCATGAGCGCCTTTTTCTAAAGGGGATGGATGCTATTGCCAACAATGATATGGCATTGGCAATCATGCACTTCCGCACGCTGACAGAAAAAAAGCCAGACTTTAAACTGGCTCAGCTCGTTTATGCCGACCTACTGCTGGCCCGTGCCAATCCGATCACCAAAGTGGGAGAGAAGATTAAACGGGATAACAAAACGTTCCAAAAACTGCTCACAGAAGCCAAGACCCGTTTAAAACATCAGGTCAAACCTGTATCTGTTGGCAAGTTACCGGCCTCCCTTCTACGTTTATCTAAACGCCACAGCCATGCCATTGCGGTTGACCTAACCCGCTCTCGACTCTTCTTATATGATAATCAGGGTGGCGTGCCCAAATTAATTGCTGACTACTACATCTCCAGTGGAAAAAAAGGGGCTGAAAAGGTTAAACAGGGGGACAAAAAGACCCCTGTTGGGCTCTATTACGTGACCGAATATATCCCTGGTGAAAAGCTACCGGACCTCTACGGTGCTGGGGCACTACCGATTAACTATCCCAATGAGTGGGACCGTCGCCACAAGCGAACGGGTTATGGTATTTGGCTGCATGGCACCCTTTCTGGCACCTATAGCCGTCCCCCTCGGGCCAGTGATGGCTGTGTGGCGTTGACCAATTTAGACTTTGAAAAATTAGAAGAAAAAACAAGCATTGGTACCCCAGTCTTACTGAGTAAGCGTCTTTTATGGGTTAAGCCTGAGGCTTGGAAAAAACAACAGCGGCTCTTTTTGCAACGGCTCCATCAATGGTATCAAGACCTGCAAAGTGGTGATCCAGCCCGAGCATTACGTCACTATGCCCCTGATTTCAATAACCAACGTAAAAATTATAAGGGTTGGGCAAAACACATTGCCAAGATCGTTAAGAACTGGAAGAAAAAAGCGTTCATCCTGACAGACCCCAGTATTATGCAATATCCGGGTGAACAAGCGATGGTGGTGGTTACCTTCACTCAACAGGATCCAGATGGCCCTCCAGGCTCCTGGCGCTTACGCCGCCAATACTGGAAAATGGACCCCTCTGAAGGGTTGTGGCGTATTGTTTATGAAGATGTTGGCTGATCTTCTGCGCTAGCCAATCTCCTCTATCCTTTATCAACCCACGGCATAAGCAACTCCCTTTTCCGAACGGAATGGGGCATAATGAATCTATTCTTTTCCTATCCTTCTGTAACTTTTGGAGCCCTATATGCTGGTTCGCGCCACACTGTCGGCCCATGCGTTTGTTATGGATGCCCAACCAGATCAACCCACCCGGTTGCTGTTGGCTCAGTTAAACTATTCCGACCACCGCCGTCACAAATGGGCTTTGCCTGGTGGATTTGTGGATCATGGTGAGCGCATAGAGACGACCCTTCAGCGCGAGATCCAAGAAGAGGTCGGGATTACACTCACAGAGTGGCAACAGTTTTCTGTGGTACCGATGCTTCAGTGCGATCAGCCCCACGTTGGTTTTCTTTTTAGGTGTGACGGGTGGCAAGGAGAGCCTAGGCTGACAAGCCGTGAGCTATGTGATCTACGCTGGGTGGACCGCCAGACATTTAATGAGATGGCGTTGAAGGGTGAGTTGGCTTATGCAGAAATGCGTCTTCAAGGAGATCTTTTGTCATGGTAAGAGCGGTTTTTATCCTGCTGTGTGCCCTGCTCTATTTGGCGGCCCCTGGCACCACCTTTGCCCAGGAGAAAACGCCCCATGCCCAACAGCAAGCCATGGATGACCTGAAAGCAGCACTTGAGGATCTAAAATCATCACTACGCGCCCTGCAGGATGCAGGTAAAGAGTTGAGCCAGGAAAAACTGAACGCTTTAGAGCTCAAAGCCCAAAAGGCCAAACGCAAATTACAGCGACTTATTGAGAAACATCGCCCTCAGTGGCAAGCGATGCTTGAGGATGGTTCGGATCACCTTGAAAATCTGCTTCAGCTCGGGGAACGCCATTTTAAAGAGTCTCTTCCCACTCTCAAGCAGAAGCTGGACGAGATCTTACGGGCATTACCTTTTAAGCCCACCCCACCTCAGCCCCCTAAAGCCGAACAGAGTACCATTATTTAGAGCCAAGGTTGTTCAACCATACCAAGGTGCCCCTTCTCCAACGGTTTGCCTGCCAACACCGACTTTAAGGCTGCCTGGGGTAATGCGGGGTAGAGACTTTTCTCGGCCGCTTGTTCAGCACTTAACCAAACCAGCTCAAGCGCTTTTGTCTCATCAGGGTTGAGTTGTGGCAGGCCAGAGCTGTTTACAGCAAAAAGTAGATGCAAAACCCCACGACCTGCTGCCACAGTCTGAACCGACCCCAGTAACGCACCAACCGTCACCTCTAGGGAGACCTCCTCCATAAACTCCCGGCGTAACCCTTCACGAATCTCCTCATTGGCCTCTAAGTTACCACCAGGTAGATTATAACGACTCTCACCTGAGTAGAGATAGCGCATCCATAACAGTTTATGGTCGCGGATTAACAATCCGCATGGACGTACAATCCACGGCCCCCCACTCATGAGGAGACCCCCAACGTAATCTTTTCTGCATTCAGCGCTTGGACAAAAGCCAGCACGGCGCGACCACGATGGCTAATGGCATCTTTTTCATGAGGTGCCATTTGCGCAAAGGTACGTTGCTCCCCTCTTGGCTGGAAAACAGGGTCATAGCCAAAGCCAGCCTCGCCATGCCGTTCCTGGGTAATATCCCCCTCCACGCGCCCTTCATAAAGCTTGCGCTCACCGGTTGGCGTGACCAGTGCTAGTGCACATAAAAACTGTGCGCCACGTTGTGCTTGGCCGGATAAATCCTCTAAAAGCTTATCAACATTATCTGCATCACTGGCCTGTTCACCTGCAAAACGGGCCGACCGCACCCCAGGAGCTCCGTTTAATGCATCCACAGCCAGCCCAGAGTCATCGGCTAAAGCCGGTAGTCCGGTATGCTGCATTAAGGCCGCAGCTTTTTTAAAGGCATTGGCTTCAAAGGTGTCCCCATCTTCCACAACTTCAGGCGCGTTGGGAAAGGCATCCAAACCCAACAGTTCAACCGGCAACCCCTCTAATGCTCGGCGGAGCTCTATCAACTTCTTTTTGTTACCTGTTGCCAGAACCAGTCGAATCATGGATCAACTCCCTAAAATTTTTAGACCAAAAACCTGAACAGATTAAGTTTTCATGCCGATGAAAACAAGTCATGAATCTTCAAGCGGATAACAGATTAAGAGCTAACAACTTCACTTAAAGATAACTCTTTTTATTCTTACTCGAGAACTTTCATGACGGCCTCTTTTCTAATTTGTATAGATCACCCCTAAACGCAAAGGGGGTTAACCACCTGAACGTATCAACAAGAACGTGGGTAGGCTTGCTGGGTACGCTGGGACTGATGATCAGTGGTTGCATGGTCACCCCTGACAAACCCATGCCTGTATTTAGTGGGGAAAATAGCATCAACTACTCAGTAAAGTTATGAAAGCCCTAATACAAGTGCGGTGGGTTGGTCCTAAACAGGTCAATGGCTCGCCCTCTGCGGGAACAGAGCCCCACACTGCGGTTTTAAAAACCATGGATGCCAAACTTAAGGGATATGGCCATAGAGAGCGTGTTGTTGTTAAACGAAATTATGGGCTCTCTGGTGTGGATATTGATACCGTGAAAGCCAACCGCAGTCCATCGTTAGGTACTGTAACGGTCATGTTCCAACGAGAAGCCGGTTATGATGCCGACCGTCAAGATTGGTTTAGGGCAAATCATAAAAAACAGATGGAAGCTTATATCTAAAATCCTACAGGCGCCTGTTCGCAGGGCGGATTGCAAAAGGTTTCGATAAAGGGTGCATTACCTG
This sequence comes from Magnetococcus sp. PR-3, assembly GCF_036689865.1. Classification (NCBI taxonomy): domain Bacteria; kingdom Pseudomonadati; phylum Pseudomonadota; class Magnetococcia; order Magnetococcales; family Magnetococcaceae; genus Magnetococcus; species Magnetococcus organivorans. The sequence goes on along the minus strand of NZ_JBAHUQ010000021.1, from coordinate 74,196 downwards.
CCATAAAGGTACGGGTGATAAGATGATGTTGACACGTGATTGATAAAGATCATCGTACGATTGGACATGTCGGATCACTTCTGCAGTCTCTGTTTTCTGGTAATGATGGTTTGAGGCATGAAACTGTTGGGAAAAACCTTGCGAGCATGGCATAATCGGCACCCTGTTCAAGAATCATTCGCACTTCAAGGCGAGGACCTGAATGTTCCCAACCCTCACTGCATATAAGGATCGATTGACCCGCCATGTACAGGGGAAGCTGATTCTTGCCTCCGCCATGGGTATGGCTGTTGCGCTGGTTAGTCTGTTGTTACTGTTTCAATACCTGTATCAACAACAACTTAACCACAGTGCCAACCGCATGGCGAGCCAAGTGCAAATGCTTTTTCAGGTGGCCCTTGAAAATGCCATGCTCAAAAGGGACCTTGAAGGCTTAAATGCCATAGTTCAGCGACTGGGGCAACAAGCGGGTATCCGCTCTGTGATGATTATTAATCCGGATGGAGAAATCCGTTTTAGTTCTCAACCTGAACGGCTTTACCAACCCCTGGCCCATAAGCAAGAAGAGACGACAAATCATCGACAGGCCAGCACCCAATTTATGAAGGATTGGCAGCAGCAACCAGTGTTACGGAGCTTGCATCCGGTGGCTAACCGTGAGGCCTGTCTACCTTGTCATGGCAGCGTGGCAGAAAACCCTATTAATGGGGTTTTATTGGTCGATTTTGAAGCCTCACCGGTCGAACAAAACGCCTGGGAAAGCACCAAAATACTGTTCTATATTGGCTTGGCCATACTGACACTGAGCCTATTTTTTGCTTGGCTGGCAGCACGGCACTTAATACTCCGCCCTTTGACGCAACTGAATATGTTAGCCAAAGCGATTGGGCAAGGTCGATTACAGCAGCGTAGCCATATGCAGGGTAAGGATGAACTTCATCAACTAGGGCGTACCATGGACCAAATGGCCGATAATTTATCGGTAACCATACAACGCCTAGAAGAGCGCGAAGCCTATACACAATCCATTTTGGATCATATTCCAGATGGCATTCGCGTTATTGATCAGCACATGCGTACCCAGTTAACCAACCAGGCTTTTCGTGACCGTTTAGGGTTGGAAGATGATGCCGTGGAACTGGCCCCTTGTCACGCGGTTAGTCATGCCAGAACAACCCCTTGCCCCCCTACAGTGATCAGCTGCCCCGTGCATGAGCTGATCGATACACCGGGGCAACGGTTAAAAACCATGCAAACCCATATTCATGCGGATGGGCAATCTGAAGTTGAGGTCGAAGTCGTTGCGGCCTCTATGGAAGTTCAACAGGAAGGCACCCCAAAAAAGCTGATTGTTGAATCCATACGGGATATTAAGGAAGCGGTTGCGTTTGCACATGGTCAAAAAATGGCGGCGTTAGGCCAGCTGGCCTCAGGCATTGCCCATGAGGTGCGCAACCCCCTTGCAGGTATACGTTTTGCTATGCAATCCAACCTCTCTGGGGATGAAGTCTCTCGAGCACAGCTCAAAGAGACTGTGGAGCTAACAGAAAAAGCGGTAGACCACTGTATTGAGATCACTGAACGGGTTTTACGACTAAGTGAAGCCCCTGGTATTGCCGCGCTTTTAGAGCTGAATACCATTGTGGAAGAGACCGTAGCGCTCATGAACTGGCAAGCACGCGAGTTCAATGTTGTGATACACACAGAGCTCTCGGAGCAGAATCCTCGTACCATGGCAGCAGACAGTGATTTGCGTATCGTACTGCTTAACCTGATGCAAAATGCGCTACATGCCATGCCTAGCGGAGGCACACTCCGCATTGGCACCACAAGAGGAACCGAACGTGTCGCTTTTGTGGTTGAAGATACTGGGGAAGGTATTGCCCCTGATATTCGTGCTCAAATTTTTGATCCCTTTTTCAGCCACCGCGCCGATGGTAGCCATGGTGCAGGATTGGGGTTAACTTTGGTTCAAACCACCCTTTCGCGTTATGACGGACAACTCATGCTGGATAGTACACCGGGTAAAGGCAGCCGTTTCACCATCTCCTTGACCGACGCCGATATCAATTCATCGGCGCCAGTACCACATGAGAGGAGATAACCCATGGGTACCAAAATTCTCATCGTAGAAGATGACCTGACCATGAACCGTTTGATGGTTAGCCACCTTAGTCGCCTAGGTCATGAGGTCACTGGTGTGGTTAGCCGTGCGGAAGCAGAACACTATTTTGATCAACATGAGCCCCAACTGATCATTATGGATCTGCGCTTACCGGATGTGAACGGCATTGACTATCTGCCAGAAATTCCTGTCTCTGCACCGGTTATCATGTTAACCGCATACAGCTCCGTAAGTAGTGCCGTTAAGGCAATGAAAGCCGGTGCTTTTGAGTATTTGGTTAAACCTGTCAATGTTGAGGAGTTGGAACTGGTGGTCTCTCGGGGCCTGGAACATGCCAACTTGACCCATGATCATCAGTTTTTAAGCCAGCAACGTCAGCAGGAAAAACACCAAGGTCTTATTGGTAACAGCCTGCCTATGCAACAGTTACAACAACAGATCGAACAAGCCGCCACCCATGCAACCCCTGTCTTAATTTTTGGTGAACAGGGTTCAGGTAAATCTTCCATTGCCCGTACCATCCATACGCTAAGCAGCAGACATGATGGACACTATGCCGTACTGAACTGTGAAGAGTATCAAGACGCATTGCTTGAGGCTGAACTGTTTGGTCACGAAAAAGGGGCGCTTCCTGGTCGTATCGGGCGTAAACTTGGCTTGTTGGAAGGGGCACGCCAAGGCACCCTGGTCTTGGATGAAGTAGAGGCGTTATCCCCTGAACTTCAGCAAAAGCTACTGACACTGCTTAAAGAAGGGCGGTATTCTCGCTTAGGTGGCACCCGAGAGCTCATTGCGACAGCACGCATTATTGCAACCAGCCACATGCGGCCTCAGACTTTACTCTCTGAAGAGTTATTGCTGCCAGAACTGTTAAGCATATTGAGTGCTCAACAGATCGCTGTTCCTGCTTTAAGAGAGCATACCGAGGATATCCCCGCACTCATTCATCATTTTCTGGATAACCACCCTTTTTCACTCACCGTCCCCAAACGCTTGGCACCCAGTGCCATGAAGCGCTGTACCGCTCACGATTGGCCAGGCAATATTTTAGAGCTACAAAATGCTATGGAACGTGCAGTTCTTCTTTCATCCCGTGAAGAGGTAATCCAGGTGGAACATCTTCCCTTCCGGGAACCAGGCGCGCCTGCACCACAAGAGAGCGGTATTACCTTAAAATTCCCCTTTGAACCCACCCTTGGGGAGATGGAAAAACACTACCTTGAACACCTTCTGCGTCGTTACCAGGGACACCGAGCCAGTGTGGCCAATAAACTGGGCATTAGTGAGCGTAACCTCTACCGATTAATCCGAAAGTATGGATTGCAAGAGGTTAGATAGCATTGAGACAAGCCCTGTCCATTTGCCCTTTCATATTTGAGACCTCTTAAAGGGGGAGGCGTTGTCTAAAAGGGTCCGCCATACATGACAACAGACCTCATTGATGGACGAAGCGACTCTAATATTGCCTACTTAAACACGGTGCCCCTGTTGACCAATTAAACCACCCCAATAGAGTTACCGATTACATATTTGTCGAGATTACGTTGAGCTGCAGCCCATGCCCCAGCCCGCTTTCTCATCCCCCTTGACCAATCAAGGCGTCAGAGGGGATCAGCCTATAGAGGCTAACACCACCTCTACAGACTCACCGACCCATTCATGATAACAGAGATATACGCACGATCACCTCGTCCAACCATCTCTAGGCTTCCCCCAGCCTATGCACACATAAGCTTTTTTTTGTCAAAACTGACATACCTGACATGTATTAAAGGATAGAACACAATCCTTAAGCATGAGGGAGCACCTATGGATTAATAGTCTAAGCTCCTACTTACACAGCACTTTTGCAGGATTATAATACTGATCATAACAGAACTATTAAGACCGCAAGATTCCACGGACGATCCCGCGCAGCAAACCGACCACATCCTTCAATAAATACCATATCTACCTGTTTTTACTTATCTTTAACCCTAACACTAAAGAACTATTTACATAACGCCAAGGCATTTCGTCTAATGCTTTTCCGATTCCTAAAGACGCCACAGGGCGAAATCAGGTATACTTGTCTTTTTGTCATGTTTGATCTTCCTCAACCTAATTCCGCTGCGTGGCATGGGTAAGGCATCAATGCAAAAGTTGGCATCGACGTTCCGCAAGTTCTCCATTGCACAAATACTGATGGGGGCTTTTTTAACGGTCTTGATTATGGCAGCACTGGCCATCTATGCGGCATCAGATATTCTGACGCAGAAGTCCATTGACCGTTTGGCAGCCATGGAAGCCCGTAAAACCTCGGAACTGATTTTTCAAAGCCTCTACGGGGTGATGCAAAAAGGCTGGGTAAAACATGACATTCAGGATGTGGTTAAACGCATCCATTACACACTACCAGACATTGAAATTAACTTGGTGCGCAACACCAAAGTGGCGCAAATGTTTGGGGAGAGCGACTATTCGCGGGATCAAAGAACACGATCCGCCCAAATTGATCAAGTGATGCAAAGTGGGCAAGAGCTGCTGCGCGCAGAGGAAGATCTTTTACACTTTGTCTACCCTTTGGTAGCTAAAGAGAGCTGTTTAAAGTGCCATACCAATGTCGAAGAGGGGTATGTAAACGGCGTTATCCATATCACTTTTCCCCTTAAAGATCTTAAACTTCCTCTCTCATTTGCGCTCAAGAACATCATTCAAATCTTTGGGGTCATCACCCTTTTGATTTTATTGGTGCAATTTTTTGTTTTCCGGCGGTTCTTTGTGCAACCCATCATGAACCTAACCGAACATATTCTCTCTTTACGACATCAGCAACAGCTACCAGGTGAGCGTCGTTTAACCGATATTCCGACTTGGTTTAAAGAGCTTCACCATCTCACAGAGAATTTCTGTGACTTAATGGAAAACCTTGCTTCAGTACAAAAACGGTTAAAGGATCAGTCTGAACGGGATGAGTTAACAGGTCTGTTCAACCGTCGTTTCTTTAACCGTGCGCTTAATGCTGAGCTGTCCCGCGCCAAACGTTACGATCACTCTCTTGCCCTATTTATGCTGGATCTTAATGGTTTTAAACCCATTAATGACACCTATGGGCACGCTGCGGGCGATGCCATCCTTCAGGCATTAGGGCGAGAACTGCAGAACAAACTAAGAGATAACGATATTGTTGCCCGAATTGGCGGTGATGAATTTGTTGTTATGGCCCCTGAGATTGGAGCTGAAGGCGCAACACAGTTTAAAGACAAACTGCGTACATTGGTCGAGCAAACAACGACCCACTTTGATGGTGAGACCTTGAGTGTGGGCACCAGTATTGGCATTGCTCTCTATCCAGAAAATGGGGACCAGAGTGAAAGATTGATGGATTTTGCGGATGAAGCGATGTACGAAGAAAAAAGGAGTCGTAAAACACCCGGCGCAAGATAACCACTAAGAACAGCCAGAAATGTTCATACAAAGCAGGGGCAGGCTAAGTATAGAATCAGTGCATGCTATTTAGATCATGTGTTGTGTTGGGCAGCTGTAGACAAATAGCAGCCCTATAACCCTCAGGTCACGGTTACTCTGCGAATAACGCCCGCCCCCAATCCATCGTAAGGCTAAATCTTCGCATCGCGTTTCAAAGGATCATCAACACGATTCTCAGCAACACCCATGACAGTGATCATAGAATCACAGGACGGGCCATATCTCTACGTATACCTTAGACAAAGAAAACCTGACTGGGTGATCTTATGGGATGCCTCATAGTACCAACCGGCCTTATGCCAAACATGCCCATTTTAACAGGCTCTACACCTTTAGGTTAAAAATGGCACCTTCATCAGCACATCATCTTCATTTACGATCTAACCACTCATAAACAAACCATATACCTCTCGCCCCCCACACTTTCAAGCTTTTACACCTTCGTCACCCGCCCTTAAACCATATCGTCTTTTCACCCACTGGCCACAATATCCCTCCAATCAATCAAAAAAATCGGCTGGCGCATTGACGGACAACCGATGAATCAACAGGCAAATATTATCATTTTCAGCCGACGTCTTCTCAGAGGCGCGCCATGCAACGGCCTAGGAGCTCTCTGCTCAAAGTCTTCTTTGACAAACATACTGCACATGCTACACCACACAAAAATCTCTTTGAGGTTCTCTATGTTTTGTATGGAAGGCACTTATAGGGCTTTATCCGCATTCTGCCCTTAAAAAAGCACTCAATCACTGGCAACAGGTTACCGCACCCCCTAGAAGCTACAACATGGGCATTGACGCCCTCATAGCGCCGCTCTTAACAGAATGGTTCTGTGTTTAAATCACGATATCGACCTGATGATTGGGTTACAACTACACGAACACTTCAGAGCTGCCTATTTTCATCTATTTACCCATAAACAAGCTCAACCACTCAAAAGAAGCCTAGATTATTCGTCAATGAATAAATTTTTATTCTCACCTGCACAGATCTACTTTTTAGTTCGCTTAGACCATGCTCTACACATCACCTTATGAAAGAGAGATAGGCACCAAATAACCTATTTTATATTTCTTTCTTTTCATTTATGCATAATCGCGTAGAGTATGAATGTGACAAATTATGACGCATTGTCTTTTACCTATGCATTTTTGGAGTCTTTCCATGAGCGGACATGAGACCTCACGTTGCTTTAAACTGACCCGAACAGCCGATCAGATTAAGGTACATTTAAACGTGGCACCGACCTTTAGCCAGAGTGGGTACTTTCTAGATCTCGCCCGCAGCATACCCGCAGACTCCACCGTCACCATCGATTGTGAACAGGTTAATTATCTCGATAGCACAGGATTGGGCGTTTTACTGCTGTTCCAAGAGGTCTTAGTAAAAGTTAAACGCCCCATACAACTCCATAATGTGCATGCCCCAGTTAGGCGCCTTTTGCAAACGGCACACTTTCATAATTTTTTTGCTTATGATTAACCCCCACGCCCCTTCTGGAGATACCGTTGTTGATTAAAAAAACAGCGTGCGTGATACCACTTCAAACATTATATAAATAAATAGGCGATATAACCTATATAGCGCTTGACTCATGAGCCATTCTTTTTTAGGATGCCGCTCCTGTTGTTCAACTCTCTTTAGAAGGAGACACCCCATGGATGGTGTGACCCCCTTTATCGTGGATGTTGGCATCTGGTCCTTTTTGGCACTGCTGCTATTTCTGGGCCTTGCCTACTAAGCGCATGCGCTCCCCTAACGGGAGAAACAAAAAGCCCCGCCATTAGCGGGGCTTTTTTGTATACAGTCAAACATCATGATCCATAACAGGGTCCATACACTCCACATGGGTAGGTTTTTAGCGACCGTACAAAAAATCTAACAGACCTTAAAGCTAGACAACAACCTTCCTATCCACCTGCTTAAAGCCCCACACCGTCACACACTACCTTTATGCTCTACAGTGCCTGACCATTTCTTTCCAGATCATCAAAAGAGCCGCAATGGCAGGCTTATGTTGTCTTTAAATGGGTTCCAAGCCATTTACCCTCTGCAGGTATATCTTTATTAACAAAGCTCATCGCCCCGATGACGGCCCGATCCCCCACATCCACCCCCATCTGGATCACTGAATTTGGCCCAATAAAGACACCACTACCTATAGAGGTCGCCCTTTTTTCGACCTCCTCTTTGCCCATAGAGGTCGCCCATTTTACGGTATGGTGAGAATAGATATGCACCCCGGCACTAATGGAGACATAATCTCCAATTTTCAATCCACCAGAACCATCTAAAATCACATTCGGCCCAATCCAAACATGCTCGCCTACCTCAACATCCCCAAGGATCAAAACATTGTTATAGCAAGAACTTCCTTGACCAAAACCGTTAAACTGCGCGGTTTCCCACCGGTCGGACAATAGATCTTGAATCGATACATGGCGATTAAATTTCGCCTTCATCTCCCCACGTTTCTTTTTAAGAAAAGAGATCAGTTCATCATAGATCAACATATCAACTTCCTTTTCGGCGCTTTACCTAACAGGAATATAGGCAGCTGGGGATCTCTACTTTACTTACAGAAAAGCACCAATAGACACAAGGATTTAAACCATTCGTCTATTGGTGCTTTAAAGATCACACACCATATAATATCAACCTCAAACGATGAATATTACTCCCACTCAATGGTACCGGGTGGTTTAGAGGTAATATCGTAGGTAACACGGTTGATGCCGTTGATCTCATTGATAATGCGGTTAGATATATGGCTTAAGAGATCATGAGGCATGGGATACCAGGTTGCGGTCATAAAATCTTTGGTTTCCACCGCACGCAAGGCCACCACATAGTCATAGGTACGGCCATCCCCCATGACACCGACGCTCTTAACCGGCAAAAAGACCGCAAAAGCCTGGGAAATCCGATCATAATGCCCCGAAGCATAAAGCTCCTCCATATAGATCGCATCGGCCAAACGCAGCAGGTCCGCATACTTTTTTTTCACTTCCCCTAAAATTCTCACCCCCAAACCAGGGCCAGGGAAAGGGTGCCGATAAACCATACGGTGGGGCAGACCCAGCTCTACACCAACCTTACGCACTTCATCCTTAAACAGCTCACGTAGGGGCTCCAGAAGCTTTAGAGCCATATCATCAGGCAAGCCCCCCACGTTATGGTGTGACTTAATATTGGTCGCCTTACCGGTTTTGGTACCTGCAGACTCTACAACATCTGGGTAGATTGTACCCTGAGCCAACCATTTGGCATTCTCTATCTTACCCGCCTCTTCATCGAATATTTCAATAAAGGTGTGACCAATAATTTTACGTTTCTTTTCAGGGTCAGCCACACCGATAAGCTTGCCTAAGAACCGATCTTCTGCATCGACCCGAATAACCTTCACCCCCATGTTCTTGGCAAAGGTTTCCATGACCTGATCACCTTCATTCAAGCGTAGAAGGCCATTATCAACAAATACACAGGTCAACTGATCGCCAATGGCTCGGTGCAATAAGGCTGCAACAACTGAGCTATCCACACCACCAGAGAGCCCCAAAATCACATGCTCATCACCAACCAACGCTTTAACCCGAGCCACCTCATATTCAATAAAGCTATCGGATGTCCACAACCCATTGCAGCCACAAATGGTGCGCACAAAGTTATGGATCAGCTGTTCACCGTTGTCGGTATGGTTGACCTCAGGGTGGAACTGTACCCCATAGACATGCTTCTCCTCATGCGCCATGCCGGCGATGGGAGCATTGGGGGTTTGAGCCGTTTTAACAAACCCTTTGGGCATCTCTTCGACATGGTCACCATGGCTCATCCAGACATTGGTCTTAGCTCCAGCCTCTACAAAACCCTGGAACAGAGGACCAACCGCACCCACAGGTGCCTCAATCTCAGCACGTCCATACTCACGCTTATCACTGGGGGCTACGGTTCCACCAAAGTGACGCCCCAAAATTTGCATGCCGTAGCAAATACCCAAGACAGGAACCCCCAGCGCCATAATGGCCTGGTTCAGTTCCGGTGCCTCATTGTCATAAACGGATTGATGACCACCCGAGAGAATGACCCCATTTGGATTAAAGGCCTTAACCGCCTCAGCATCCATTTCATGGCCGTGAATCTCACAATAAACCTGGGTTTCACGTACACGGCGAGCAATCAACTGGGTGTATTGTGAACCGTAGTCCAGGATGAGTATTTTTTCTGAATGCAGCGCGTCAGACATGGCATAAACCCATTGACGAAGGTGGGCAACCGGCGAAAAATCCGCCGTTAAAAACGAAAAAGGGTCCCGTTTTGACGGGACCCTTAGTAGATCAGCACCCCCAATTATTCCATACGGTAGTTGGGGGTCTCTTTAGTGATGGTAACATCATGCACATGAGACTCTTTAAGGCCAGCACTGGTAATTTGCACAAACTGGGCCTCGGCGCGCAGTGACTCCACAGTGCCACAGCCGGTATAGCCCATAGCGGCACGTAAGCCACCAACCATTTGATAAATAATATGGTTGATAGGACCTTTGTACGGTACACGGCCTTCAACACCTTCAGGAACCAGCTTCTGAGCATCCGACACATTGGCCTGGAAGTAGCGATCCTTAGAACCCTTGGCCATGGCACCAATAGAGCCCATACCCCGATAGGTCTTATAACTACGGCCCTGATAGATAAACACCTCACCAGGGGACTCATCCGTGCCAGCAAACATGGACCCCAACATGACACAAGAGGCACCGGCTGCAATGGCTTTAGCCACCTCACCAGAAAACTTCACCCCGCCATCTGCAATAATGGGCACGCCAGCTTTGTCGGCTTCTTCCGCACAATCAGAAATGGCGGTAATCTGCGGCACACCAACCCCTGCAACAACACGGGTGGTACAGATAGAGCCAGGACCAATACCCACTTTAATCCCATCAGCACCCGCATTAATCAGGGCTTTAACAGCTTCAGGCGTTGCAACATTTCCGGCAATGATCTCAAGGCCTGGGTAGGTCTCTTTGGCAAAGGCAACCATATCGATCACCCCTTGGGAATGACCATGGGCTGTATCCACAACCGCCACATCCACACCCGCCTCAACCAGTGCGGCCAGACGCTTTTTATTGTCCTTACCTACACCAACTGCAGCGCCAGCAATCAACCGGCCCTCTTCATCTTTACAGGCCATGGGGTGTGCATGGTTCTGCTCAATATCCTTCACGGTAATCAGACCCGCCAAGATAAATTGATCATCCACCATCAACAGTTTTTCAATACGGTGCTGATGGAAGAGATTTTTAACCTCGGCCATATCTACACCTTGAGGAACCGTAACCAGATTTTCCCCTTGGGTCATCAATTCACGAATAGGCTGAGTTTTATCCGTGGCAAAACGTACATCACGGTTGGTAATAATACCCGCCACACGACCATCATCTTCCACAATGGGAATACCCGACACATTGCGCCGCGCCATTAAGTCCAAAGCGGACTTCAGGGGTTCATCAGGACCCAACGTCCAAGGGTTAACCACCGTACCACTGATATGGCGCTTAACCTGACGTACCGCACTGGCCTGCTCTTTAATGGTCAGGTTTTTATGGATAATACCCATGCCACCTTCTTGCGCCATGGCAATGGCCGTACCCGCTTCAGTTACGGTATCCATGGCTGCTGAGAGCAGTGGCATATTTAAGCGAATGTTGCGGGTAAGACGGGTGGAGATATCCACCTGGTGAGGCAACACATCACTGTGGGCCGGCACCAGTAGAACGTCATCAAAGGTCAACGCCTGTTTGGCAATGCGCAACATGTTCCTGTTCCTTCTTGTTCTGCCCCAGGGGGTTAGCCTTTATAGGCAATACCCACCAGGTAGTGTTCCGGACTACGGCTACGACTGGAGTCAGGCTTGATCACCTTCACCACATCAAACATGGCTCGGGCCTGTTTAACCATGTCGTGAAAACCAGGTCCGTTAAATAACTTAATACCGAGATTACCACCCTGTTTCAGGTTCTCTTCTGCAAACAAAAAAGCCGCCTCTGCCAAAGCTTCTCCGCGCAGTTGGTCTGCAGACTTTACCCCACACATGTTGGGGGCCATATCTGACAACACCACATCAACCCGCCCATCGGTTAGCAGAGCCTCTAATTGATGGAGCATATCATCATCGAGAAAGTCCCCTTGCAGCAACTGGGCACCGGGCACAGGGTCCATAGCCAGCAGATCAATACCCACCACAGAACCTTTTTCCCCGGCTAGCTTAACCGCAACTTGGGTCCAACCACCTGGGGCAGCACCAAGCTCCACCACGTTGGCCCCACGGGGAATAAGCAAGACAGGCTTTCCATCATGCTTAACAACTTCCTGCAGCTCCATAAGCTTATAGGCAGCACGGGAGCGAAAACCTTCGCGACGAGCCTGTTGCACATAAGGGTCGTTATGGTGCTCCCTGAGCCATCGTTTACTACTGGGGCGGGGTTTGGCCAAGGTTCGCTGTCCGATAAAAGTTCTAACCCAACAAAAAGCGGGTTGTATTGAGAAGCTGAAAAAGGCGGTTATTGTACACCGTTGGGGTGAAAAATTCAGCCCAATTCTGAACCCATAAGGGGGTCAATTCCGCCAAAAAACAGATGGGGGGAAGACAAGTTATAGTCTTCCCCCCACCGGGTACTGCCAAGATGTCAGAAAATCAGAATGTGATTTCTACCACCTCAAAATGACGTGAGCCGCCAGGTGCACGCACCTCTACGGAGTCACCTTCCTCCTTACCAATCATGCCTCGGGCCATAGGGCTGGAAATCGAGATCTTACCAATCTCTAAATCTGCCTCTTCATCCCCAACAATATGGTAGGTGGTCTCTTCCTCGGTATCTTCATCCATAACCGTTACTTTGGCCCCGAACACCACACGCTCCGCACTTAAACGGCTGGTATCGATCACCTCAGCACTGGCCAGCATGGTTTCTATTTGGGCAACACGCCCTTCATTGAAACTCTGCTGCTCTTTAGCGGCATGGTACTCAGCATTTTCGGAAAGATCACCATGGGCACGCGCCTCTTCAATGGCGGCCACAATCCGTTTACGATCGATGGATTTGCGACGCTTCAGCTCATCTTTAAGCTGCTTGGCGCCTTCCATGGTCATGGGTACTTTTTGGTTCATCGTTCTACCTTTTCAAGCCTTTTCCAACCGGTGGCCGCCTCTCTTTGGCACCGGCACCTACCAACTGGATACCACGATTGTGGCATCTGGTGGGTTTGGATCAACCATTAGGTTTATGAATAAACACGGCGACGCATCCAAAAGGCTGCGTCGCCGTAAGCAATCAGTTATGTCGGATTGGCCGCTAGGTGTCAATAATAATCTTGCAGAGCTTTACAATTAAAGTCCGCAGCTTGCATTGACTCCATGGCAGCAACGGCTGCTCGCATACCTGCTACCGTTGTAAAATAAGGAATTTTACTCATCAAAGCCGTACGTCGGATGGGGTAAGAGTCCTCAAGGGCACGTTTATCCTGGGTGGTATTAAAGACCAAAGCCACTTCATTACTCTTCATTTGGTCAACAATATGCGGACGCCCTTCGGTCACTTTATTAACCGGCTCGACCTCAATCCCCTCCCCTTTAAGGAAGCGCGCTGTACCGTTGGTCGCACTCAACTTAAAGCCCATTTCAACCAGACGCTTCGCTGGCAGTACAATGGCGGTTTTATCTTCATCCTTTACAGAGATGAAGATACGTTGATTTTTGGTCTCTTCACTGGCCATGGGCAGGAACACCCCGGCCCCTTCCTGTGCTTTAGCAAAAGCGGCACCAAAGGTATCGGCCAAGCCCATGACTTCACCGGTAGACTTCATCTCCGGCCCCAATACAGGGTCCACATTCATGAACTTCTCGAAGGGGAAGACAGCCTCTTTAACCGCAACATGGCCCGGTTTAGGTGGCAATGTCAAACCGAGATCTTTCAAACTCTCACCGGCCATGACACGAGCCGCCAGCTTGGCAAAGGGCACACCAGAAGCTTTGGAAACAAACGGTACGGTTCGTGACGCACGAGGGTTGACCTCAATGATGTAAACCGCACCTTTTTGAATGGCGAACTGAATGTTCATCAAGCCTTTAACTTGCAGCGCCTCAGCCAGCATTTTGGTTTGACGTTCAATCTCATTGATCAAATCCAAACCAACCGAATAGGGCGGCAAAGAGCAGGCTGAATCACCAGAGTGAACCCCTGCCTCTTCAATATGCTCCATAATACCGGCCACCACAGCATCCTTACCATCGGCGATGCAATCCACATCGATCTCAATGGCATCCTTCAGGAAGTGGTCAATCAGTACCGGATGATCTGGAGAGGCCTGAACAGCCGTACGCATGTAGCGCTCCAGATCTTTAACATCATGCACAATTTCCATAGCCCGACCACCCAAAACATAGGATGGACGCACCACAACCGGGAAGCCAATGGCCTCAGCTTCACGGATCGCCTCACGTTCAGAACGGGCAATACCATTGGGGGGCTGGCGCAAACCAAGTTTCTGCAGCAGCTCCTGAAAGCGCTCCCGATCTTCTGCAATATCAATAGCCTCAGGCGTAGTACCGATAATCGGCACACCCGCCTCTTCCAGGCGCTTGGCCAGCTTCAGCGGGGTCTGCCCACCAAATTGCACAATCACACCATGGGGTTTTTCAAGATCCACAATGGCCATGACATCTTCAAAAGTCAGTGGCTCAAAGTAGAGACGATCAGAGGTATCATAGTCGGTGGAAACGGTCTCAGGGTTACAGTTAACCATGATGGTTTCATAGTCAGCTTCACGCAGTGCAAAGGCTGCGTGCACACAGCAGTAGTCAAACTCAATACCCTGACCAATACGGTTAGGACCACCCCCAAGAATCATAATTTTCTTACGATCCGACGGTGCCGCTTCACACTCCTGCTCATAGGTGGCATAGAGGTAAGCGGTTTGAGAGGCAAACTCCGCAGCACAGGTATCCACACGCTTAAAGACGGAGGTCACACCACAGGCTAAGCGTCGTTGACGTACACGATCACCAGACTCATCAGTCAACACACCCAGGCGCTCATCCGAAAAGCCCATCCCTTTGAGCTCATGCAAACGCTCAGCGGTAATACCATCGATAATACCACCGCGTACAGAGGCTTCCGCTTCAACAATCTGCTGAATTTGATCGAGGAACCAGGGATCAATCGAGGTGACACGATAGAGCCACTCCAGATCCTTGCCCTGACGGAAGGCCTCAGCCACATAAAGAATACGGTCTGGGCCAGGGTTGTGCAGCTTCTCTTCCAGCACCCCTTCCCAACCAGCATTTTCAGTGTCTAGGATCTCATCAAAGCCATCCAGCCCGATCTCCATGGAGCGCAAAGCTTTCTGCAACGACTCCTTAAAGGTACGGCCAATGGCCATGGCTTCGCCCACAGATTTCATCTGGGTGGTGAGCAGATCACTGGCTTGCGGAAACTTTTCAAAGGTAAAACGGGGGATCTTGGTGACGACATAGTCAATCGTTGGTTCAAACGAAGCGGGTGTAACCCCGGTAATGTCGTTCATAATCTCGGGCAAGGTGTAGCCGATGGCCAGCTTAGCAGCCACTTTAGCAATGGGAAAACCCGTTGCCTTGGACGCCAGCGCTGAAGAGCGGGAAACCCGAGGGTTCATCTCAATAACGACCAAGCGCCCATTTTCAGGGTGGATGGCAAACTGCACATTAGAGCCACCCGTATCCACCCCGATCTCACGCAACACAGCAATGGAGACATCACGTAAGATCTGATACTCCTTGTCCGTCAGTGTCTGTGCAGGCGCTACGGTGATGGAGTCACCTGTATGCACACCCATGGGATCAAAGTTTTCAATAGAGCAGACGATGATGGCGTTATCCAGGCGATCCCGCACCACCTCCATCTCAAACTCTTTCCAACCCAGCACCGACTCTTCAACCAGCACTTCGGTGGTGGGCGATGCCGCCAAACCACGACGGATAATCTCTTCAAACTCTTCCGAGTTATAAGCAATACCACCGCCAGTCCCCCCCAAGGTGAAGCTGGGGCGGATAATGGTGGGGTAACCCACCTGACTCTGGATTTCCCAGGCCTCTTCCATGGAGTGCGCAAAACCGGATTTTGGCATTTCCAGGCCAATATCTTCCATGGCCTTTTTAAAACGCTCACGATCTTCGGCTTTGCTGATGGCGTCTCGGGATGCACCGATCAGATCGACATTGTACTTCTCAAGCACACCCGCATCGGCCAAATTCAAAGCGGTATTCAATGCAGTCTGGCCACCCATGGTGGGCAGAATGGCATCAGGGCGCTCTTTTTCAATAATCCGGGTAACCGATGGAACGGTAATAGGCTCCACATAGGTACGGTCTGCAAGCTCAGGGTCGGTCATGATGGTCGCAGGGTTGGAATTCACCAACACCACTTCATAACCTTCTTCCTTCAGAGCCTTACAGGCCTGGGCACCGGAGTAGTCGAACTCACAGGCCTGACCAATAACGATGGGTCCCGAGCCGATGAGCATGATTTTTTTAAGATCGGTACGTTTGGGCATGGCGTCCTCTATAACCCTCTTTAGCGCATCAAGTCGGCAAACTGTTTGAACAGGTAGTGAGCATCGTGCGGGCCAGGGCTGGCCTCAGGATGGTACTGAACCGAAAAGACCGGCTTATCCTTGATACGAATACCTTCCACACTGCCATCAAACAGAGATCGGTGGGTAACTTCCAGCGTACTGGGCAGCTCTTTATCACGAACCACAAAGCCATGGTTCTGACTGGTCACTTCCACGACGCCTGTAGAAAGGTTCTGCACGGGATGGTTACCACCGCGATGACCAAATTTCATTTTATCTGTTTGGGCACCCAGGGCCAGGCAGAGCATTTGATGACCGAGGCAGATACCAAAGAGCGGTTTATCAGCCTTGATCAACTCCTGAATGGTCGCCACAGCATGCTTAACCGCATCTGGGTCACCAGGACCATTGGAGAGGAAGATGCCATCAGGATTAGTGGCCAAAATATCTTTGGCAGAGGTCTTGGCAGGAACCACGGTCAAATCACACCCAGCCTGCACCAAACCACGCAGAATGTTGTGTTTGACACCAAAGTCCAAAACCGTAACCTTTTTCCGGTCACCGCGGGCCTCTATTTGCCCATAACCATCTTCCAGATCCCACAACCCTTGCTGCCAGTTATAGGAGGTCTGACAACTCACTTCACCCGTCAGGTCCATACCGGCCAAACCAGGGAAGGCTTTGGCCTTGGCCACCAGTGAGTCTGTATCGAAGTCCGTGGTTGAGATTACCCCACGCATGGCACCTTCATCCCGCAGCTTGGAGACCAAGGCACGGGTATCGATCCCTTCAATGGCAGGGATGTTATGCCGAGTCAGGAAGACAGAGAGGCTCTCCTGCGAACGCCAGTTACTAAAACGGCGTGCGGACTCCTTGACGATGAAGCCACGTATCCAGGGACGACGTGATTCCATATCTTCGGGGTTGATGCCCACATTACCCATTTGGGTATAGGTCATGGTGACAATCTGTCCAGCATAGGACGGGTCGCTCATTATCTCCTGATACCCGGTCATAGAGGTATTAAAGCACACCTCTCCAACCTGTTCAGTGTGGGCACCAAGGGAGCGCCCGTCGTAGCGGGTGCCATCTTCTAGAACCAAAACCGCACGGCCTTGGTCGGATTGCTGCATGTTCAAAGTGTGTGCTCCAGCGTTGGGACGGGGTAGTCAAAGACCCCTTCACGATGACATGATGAACTTTCTTTATATAAGCGTGCCGCCGCTTATACTCTTTTTAGCTACTTTCGTCAATAAGCGTAACAATGATGGCACAGCTTGTAGAGCATACGAAAAAATGGTTTAAATGAATAGTTTGTTCCACACAACAGGGTCATCATTAGAATGAATGGCTCTGTTTTTTGGAACAACCACCGAAACGCTAAAAACTTAATCATATATTTTCAACGACTTGCAAAATCCAAGACGATTGATTCCCAAAGAGAGGGTTACCATGAAAAAACCACTGCGTTTAATGGCTCTGCTAACCATAGGCCTTTTAAGCAGCTCCCCAGCAGTGGCCGATGGCTGGTTAGGGGCCACAATTAATACACCCAAAGGGGTTCAGGTAGGGGAAATTATTAAAGACAGCCCTGCCGACAAAGCTGGCCTGGAACGGAATGATATTATTCTGGAGTTGAATGGTCATGCCATCCGTGGGCCGGGTCAATTTGCCCGACGCGTCGCCACCACTAAACCAGGAACGCGCGTTACGCTGAAAGTGATGCGCCAAGGAAACCTGACCTACCTAAAAACAACCTTGGAAGACAGCAAGGATCATGGCTCTGTCACCTCCTACCCCAACACCCCGATGGGCAGCATGATGGATACCCCACGCCGCATGATGCGTAATGGTCCATTTGGCGGCAACATGCATAGCGGCCCACGAGGGGGCTATGGAGGTCCCGGTGGTGGTTATGGTGAGATGCCTCCCCCCCCACCACCCGGTGGGTTTGGTCAAGAAGGCTATGGCGGTAGTCAGCCCCCACCGCCGCCCCCTGGTTATGGTCAGGAAGGTGGCTTTGGTGATCCCATGAGTCAGCAGGGCGGTTTTGGCCAAGGAGGCTTTGGGCCAGAGAACTACGGCCAGCGCCCACCCCCGCCTCCCCCACGTCAACGCATGGCTGGAGGAAAAGCCAAACCTTGGTTGGGTGTTGCTGTTGAAAACACACCAAAAGGTATTGTGGTTGAAGGGGTTGCGCCCACCAGCCCGGCTGCTAAAGGTGGATTAAAAGAGGGCGATCTAATCCAAAAGGTGAATCAAGCCAAGGTCACCACAGATCAACAGTTGATTCAAGAGATCAATAAACTGCTCCCAGGCCAAAAGCTCAGCATTACCTACAAACGTGCAGGTAAAGTTCATAAGGTGGATGTCGATGTCGCTGCACGCCCAAGGCGCCGCTAAACGGGAATAGAACCATGGAATTTGCAGCACCCCTAACACCGGCACGCATGATTAAACGGTATAAGCGCTTCTTAACAGATGTCACCATGGAGGATGGCCAAGAAGTCACCGTCCATTGTGCCAATTCAGGTTCCATGAAGGGGCTGGTCCATGAAGGAGAACCGGTTTACATCTCCCATTCCGACAACCCTAAGCGCAAGCTCGCCTGGACCCTGGAACTTGTGCATGATCGTGGGGCCTTAGTCGGTGTTAATACAGGCTTGGCCAACCGTATTGCCGCTGAAGCGATGGAAAAGGGCGTGATTGAACCGCTCAACGGATTTGCAGCGTTAAAGCGTGAGGTCCCTTTTCATGATTCCCGGTTGGATTTTCGCTTAACGGATGCAGAGGGTGCGCTGACTTATGTTGAGGTCAAGAGTGTCACCCTACAACTTGGAGGGGATGCAGCCTTTCCGGATGCTGTAACCAAACGCGGGGCTAAACATCTTGGCGCCCTGATTGAGGCGGTTAAAGCTGGACATCGGGGGGTAATCCTGTTTATTGTCCAGCGGTCTGATTGCGACCATTTTCGCCCTGCTAAAGAGATAGACCCCACATATGCCCAGTCGTTAAAATCTGCGCTGGATGCTGGCGTTGAGTGTTTGGTATACGCCTGTGATGTCACACCTCAATCGATTCAGGTGGTGCGCCCGTTAACCGCCACCCTATCGTAAATATGTGAACGTTTTTATCACGATCCCCAAGGACCGTGTGGAGTGAGCTTCCATGATTGCCATTAAAACCCCGGAACAGATTGAGAAAATGCGTGTTACCTGCCGACTGGCGGGTGAGACTCTCAATATGATCGAGCCACATATTAAAGCAGGGGTCAGCACCGAGCAGTTAAACACCATCTGCCATGACTACATTCTCAGTCATAATGCCATTCCCGCACCTTTGAACTACCGGGGTTTCCCAAAATCCATCTGCACATCGGTGAACCATCAGGTCTGCCACGGCATTCCTGGTGACCGTATTTTGCGTGAGGGTGATATTATCAATGTCGATATCACAACCATTATTGATGGATGGCATGGCGATACCAGCCGCACCTTCCATGTTGGCACGCCAACCAAAAAAGGTAAAAAAATTGCGGATGTCGCCAAGTACTGCCTTGATTTAGGCATTGATGCGGTTCGTCCTGGCGCACATGTAGGGGATATTGGTGCTGTTATTGAACAGTACGCTCGTCAGAATCGCTGTACGGTTGTGCGGGAATACTGCGGGCATGGTATTGGTGAAAAATTTCATGAAGAACCTGCCATTTTGCACTTTGGGAACCATGGTGAAGGGGTTGAGATTAAACCTGGTATGGTCTTTACCGTTGAGCCGATGGTCAATTTAGGCAAACCCTATATCAAGTTGATGCCAGACCAATGGACGGTTGTGACCAAAGACCACAGCCTCTCTGCTCAGTATGAACATACACTGGTGGTGACAGAGACAGGGCGCGAAGTGCTAACGGATGTTAATGGGGAATACAGCCGGACTTAACGCACCCGCTCATATCTTGTATAAAAAACGTCATGGCCCTAACCATGGCGTTTTTTTATCCCCCCTGGCTTCACCAAACCACGCCCCACTAGCACAGAGGTCTCAACCCACATGTGGGTTGCGTATAGAAACCCCATGCGCAAACAGGCTTTGAGGGCCAAGGTTCCCTGCCCAGCTTACCCAGACCTGTATCGATGACCTTTTCCCGTGGCAAATGGCTTTCTTAGGGCAGAGACCCACATAGCCCCGTGAAGACTTCACAATTTAAGAGCCATAGTGATTTGATCGGATCAGCATCCACTACCGTAGAAGAGATTAGGCCATATCGTACAGAAACCGACAAAGCCCCCTTTTCACTGATCAAAAAAGGGAAGGCACACTCTATTACCGCGGCTCTTCACTACCACCAAACATCCCTCCCTTCATCCTTTCATCCCCCTGCACCTTAAACAAGCCAGCCTTCTCTTGTTCTACAGGCCCCCCAATGTGGCATCTTATGCTTTAGAGCCCAAATGAACAGACGCCTCCCCCTCTGCCTATAGAGCAACAACCAGAGATCTTTGACAGGTGAACACGTCTCCGTTGCCGCACAAACCAGAATTGTTTTCCATTCACGAATAGAAAAATTCCGTTTACAGCTGGCAGAAAAGCCCCAGCAAAGCATGTAAAGACAATCCAACCTATATTGTCACCGCCATACATATGCATCTGTAAAATCATTCCTAAAACAGCCCTTTTGCCAGCTCAGGCAGGCCTTTTTATTGCCGCCACACACAAGCTAATAATAATCATTTTCATTAAGCGCTCATGCAAAACTTATCAGCTTGTCCCACACCCTACTCACACAAAAAAACAACTTTTTGTTTTTATTCACTTTCTAACCATTCACCCTCTACTTACCCTAAAAACGAATGATTAATGATTCATCATGGCGCCTTGTTAATCACCATTTATCTCAATTTTTAACCTGCCAAAAAGGCGCTTTTCCTAGCTCTAATCAATTTTTCTGCTAATATTTATATTCTCTTATATATGTTTAAGCGTTTGATTTTATGAGAATCTATTTCATTCACAAAAAAAATACCCCTATTTGTAAAAAAACTGTGACGACTTGACCAAGATCAAATCCAAGACTCTTGCAACTCTGTTAATCAAGGACTACCCTCCTTAATAGGAGTGGGCGCGAGCCCCGATATTTTAAAAGACAAAAAAAGCCGCTAAGTTGAGTCTTAACTCAAGTTACGGCGTATTACCGGTGATCAACCGAAAGTTCGGTTGGCAAATTTGGGCAGATAAGCCATGGGGGAAGTAACGATGAAATATGGGTTAAGACGATTTTGGAGTGTCGTAGCATTTGCGCTACTGCTCTTCACGGTCAGCAATGCTGAAGCAGTACGACCGAATGGACAGCCAGGCAAAGATTGGGGTGGTCCTGAAAATGTCAAGTGCGCCGAGTGCCACTTGAAAGAAAGCCCCGGCCTGTGGGCACAGTGGAATGAAAGTCAGCATGGTCAGAACCATGTCGGCTGTCTTGACTGCCACAAAGCGGCTAAGAGTGATGTTGATGCCTTTGAGCACAAAGGTCAGCTGATCTCCGTTTTGGTTACCCCCAAGGACTGCGCCCAGTGCCACAAAACTGAAGTGGATGAGCAGCAGCGCTCTCACCACGCCAGTGCGGGTAAAATCCTCAACTCCCTAGATAACCTTCTGGGTGAAGTTGTAGGTGGCCCTGCTGCTGTGAACGTTGGCTGCCGCCAGTGCCACGGTTCTGTGGTTAAACTGGACCGCAAAAAGCGTCCAACCACCGACACCTGGCCCAACACCGGTATTGGCCGTATCAACCCCGATGGCAGCCTCGGTTCCTGCACCGCCTGTCATGGTCGTCACAACTTCTCCCGTGCTCAGGCCCGTCATCCTGACACCTGCGGTAAGTGCCACATCGGTCCTGACCATCCGCAGCTGGAAGTATACAATGAGTCCAAGCACGGTATTCTCTTCCGCGCTAACATCAACAAGATGAACATGGGCTCCGACAAGTGGGAAGCTGGCGTTGACTACAGTGCAGCCCCCACCTGCTCCACCTGTCACATGAGTGGCGTTCCTGGCCTGGCCAAGACCCACGATGTTGGTGAGCGTATCTCCTGGAACCTGCGTTCCCCTGTTTCCAACCGTATCAACTTGGTACGTCTGGACAACGGCACCTCCTATGACGTACCTAACGGCAAGCCTTTGCCTAAGGTTGGCGACATGGTCAAGAACCGTGGCGGCAAAGTCATCGAGGTCATCGAGTCTGATGAGCGTCGTGAGCGTATGCAGGAAGTCTGCTTCGCCTGTCACGGTGAGCGCATTGTTGAAGGTCACTACAAGCAGCTGGATGACTTCGTTGAGCTCTACAACGAGAAGTTTGCCAAGCCTGTTAAAGCCATCATTGGTGATCTGAAAAAAGCTGGTAAAATCACCAAGTCTCCCTTCGACGACAAGATCGAGTGGATCTGGTGGGAAATTTGGCATCACGAAGGTCGTGTAGCTCGCCATGGTGCATCCATGATGGGTCCCGACTATGCTTGGTGGCACGGTCTGTACGAAGTGGCTAAGCACACCTACTTCAAGTTCATTCCTGAGCTGAAGAAGGTTGTTGGTGAGAAAGAAGCTAAGAAACTGCTTGAGAAGCACTTCAAGCCCATCGCAGGTCATGACTGGTACTTCAACGGCATGAACAAAGATGCGCTGAAGAAAATCAACAAAGAGTATGAAAAGCGTTACGGCAAAGGTTCTATGTAAGTTTGAACCGTCAGTTATGCGCACACGGGGCGGTCCTTCGGGACCGCCCTTTTTTTATCATTTTAATATGGGTGTGGGGGTCGCTTGACAGGGCTCTGTGACTGGCACAAAATATCTCATCTAAAAATCATTGCCCGGCGCAACGGGCAGGTCTCTCCATGGAAGGACACAAACAATGGCCACCTTTAAGAATCACGATTTTTCCTGGTTTGCCGAGCGTGAGTTCGCCCCTGGAGATGAAGGTAAACAAGCCAACCATAACATGCTGCTTTATCACTTGGTCAAAGCGCAGGACAACCCCACCGTATTGGAGTGTGGTACCGCTGGGGGGGTCTCTACCTGTGTGCTGTTAACCGCGTGTGAAGAGCAAAGCGGACGCCTCTGTTCTTTGGATATTGATGACTGTTCGGATGTTGCTACCTCAGAACATTGGCAGTTTATTCAAAGTGACGACCGAGATTTTGATCACATTACAGCTCAAGCCCCTTATCTTAAAGAGGGCATTGATGTGCTCTATCTGGATAGTGTGCATACCCGCGCACATGTGTGGAAGTTGCTTCAGGCCTGGTACCCCTTGGTTAAAGAGGGGGGCTATATCGCCTTTGATGATGTTGACAACACCACCTACCGCAAGGGTGGGCGTACGCCCCATCATGAACGGTGTTTGGCGTTTGGGGATATGGCAGAGATGATCAAAGAGTTCTATTTTGCCAATTTAGATGATCTGTTCATGGCCTATCACTATGGGATTAGCGGTCGAGCTATTATGAAAAAATTAACGCCCATAGGCAGCCAACCCAAACCACCCATGGTGACCGAAGATTGGCCCAACCCACCGGGGATCTCCGAATCAGCCCGCAACCTAATGTCTGCCATCACACGCTATATCCGGGTTAATCTTTTACCCTAAGTCGAGTTTGCCCCCAGGCGCTTACAGCCCCACACCGGGCAAACTTATGAGGCTTTACCCCCCAGACGTCCATTCACCCGATAGACATAAGCCAGCACCTCTGCCACAGCTTGATAAAGCTGTGGCGGAACTTCATTACCAATGGGTACTTTTTCCAGCACGTGGACCAGGTCAGGATCTTCCATCAATGGTACCTCATGCTCTTTGGCACGCTTAAGAATGGTCTCTGCCAGTCGACCACGCCCCGTGGCCGTCACCCGTGGTGAGCTGTCCTTACCTTGTCGGTAGCGGAGTGCGACAGCCCGTTTATGCATAAATTGGTTATTTCCATCCTTGGCGTCGGCCATGTTCCCTACCCTTCCGCCTGGAAACCAGTATTCCCGGATTGATCCAACCCAAGCGCGTGTGCCCGCTCAGCACTAATTTGTGCGGCACTTAGTTTGGCTAACTCTAATGCCTGAAGCGGCAATCCGGCCTCATTCATACTTTGCCGTAACGTACGAACTTCTCGCCTTAGCGCCGCCAGAGCCGCTTCATCTTCAGCCCGCAGGTTGACCCCAACATACCCTTCACGAGATTGAATATTGGCCTGAACCATACCCAGCTCGGTCATATTAAGGGAGAGCAATACTGAGGTTGTATCCTCCTCTTCCCCACCCTGCTTGGCCTTTTCACGTCGAATGATGGCTTCACCCAGCCCCCCTTCATCCAACCAAAAAATACGATAGCCAAGTATGGCGCTGTTAGGGTCCATTTGTGGGGTACGGGGAAGCAGATCTTGCATGGCCAGCATATCTCCAACACGGCCCAAGGCATTTCGGACCGACGCCGCCTCGCCATCCATTCGAACATCGGCTCCACGTATACCATCGGCTGCCTGGCGTAAATTACGAATCGCCTCTGTCAGCTCCTGTTTACTACCACCCTCTAACAACCGAGCAAGGGTTGCGGGGTCCCCTTTAACCAAGCTTTGCAAAGAGACATTGGTTAAGTTGCTTTGCAGGGTCTGGGCAAGGGTTTGACCATTGGCCAGTGTTAACCCCCCTTTACTGCCACCCACTAAAAACGCAGCTTTTCCCCCTTTAAGTAAACCAGCCCCCTCCAAAAGCTTGGCAAACAGCTCAGGACCACGGGCAAGACTTTGCTGCCCCTCAAAGGCCAGCTTGCCCGCTTGTGCACTTTCACTATTCACCATTTTAAAGGTCGGCTGCGGCTCCAGTTTAATCACCTGCATGGCCACCCGTTCACCAGCCTGCACATTTGGGTTACCTTGAAAATTCATGGTGGAGCCGTTACTTAAACGGATGGTTCCTTGCCCATTTTGATTCATGGTCTGGATACGGCCCGACAGGGTATCACCCACCGCCAATGAAAGCTGGGCTGAACCAGTGGAACCCGAAGCAGGACCGGTTATGGTAACAAAGCTTTGTACCGGTGCGACCATGATCACTCCTTAAACAAAAACACAGCCTGATGATACATTTAACCACCCCCATACTGGGCATGCATCATCTGACAACCCCCTACCCACAGACCTAACAGGTAAAACCACACACTTGTACACATCGCCAGCCATGGAAAACGGTGTGATTGACCCCAAACGACAAAACGCCACGACCCCAGGCCGTAGCGTTTTTTTTTCAAATCCCGCAAACGGGTCTGTGTCGTTAAGCGTACCTTATCCAACCTCACGATTGGCTTGGGCACCTGATAAACGCTTAAGAAGGCTAACCTCCTCAACCGTTAATCCTGTCTCTTCAATGACACGCTCTTCATCCACACCGTTGGAGAGCAACAACTTGGCCTCACGGTATGCATCCGGTTTAGCGCTAGCAGGTTGTGCCGCCGTAGAGGCTTCCACCTGTGTGGGCATACCACGGTCTAGATAACGCAGCTCTTTTTGCAGATCTTCCATACCAGATTGAACCTGATCGGGCAAACCTTCAACCGTACGTAAAATACGGTCCTCTACCCCAGCCAGCTCCTCCAGAATAATCTCTGTCTGCTCACGGTTTTCTGCAACAACCACGGAAGGATCCACCCCGACCGGTGCTGGCACGGGGTCTTCCATCATTACTTCGGTTTCAACCAGCGCCATATCTTCATCATCCAGCGCCGGGCCTACCGCCCGCAGATCACCACGTAGCTGCTTGAGCTGGCTGAATATCAATACCATGCCCATGTACAGGATGGCAAAACAGACAACAACAAGTAGGTTCCAAAGGCTCATAGCCGTTCATCCCTGAAGCTCGCAACGCCGGATTTTTCAACCTAAACGCTGCATGGATACCCATACCACCACATCTCTAATCGCATTCCTTGCGATTTTTGCTGTGGTTGTTCATCCCAACTCACTTAACCCACCATTAACCGGGTTCAACCATTGGGACGATTAAGAAACCGCTTAATGCGTGCACGCATGCGTAAAGCCGCTTTGCTATGCAACTGTGAAATACGAGATTCTGTTAATCCCAGCACTTCACCAATCTCATTCATGGTTAACTCCTCAAAGTAATAGAGGGTCACCACTAAACGCTCTTTTTCAGGCAAACTGTCAATGGCGTCAGCCATAGCATGGCGCAACTCCATTAATCCAATGGCCTCTACAGGATCCTGGACCGATGGATCCGCCAACACTTCGAGCACATCCCACTCTTCATCATCACTATTGGGACGAATATCTTCGAAGGAGACAATGGAGATGCCACGAACCTGATCAATCTGTTCATGAAACGTCTGGATGGTGATGCCCAGATGATCTGCGACTTCAACATCCTCAGCAGGTCGGCCAAACTTGGCCTCTAACTGATTGTAGGCTTCCTGAATTTGCGAGGCATTTTGTCGCAGCTGACGCGGCACCCAATCGATGGCCCGCAATTCATCAAGAATGGCGCCTCGAATACGGAACTCCGCGTAGGTCTGGAATTTAATGCCACGATCGGGATCAAACTTGGAGACCGCATCGATTAATCCCATCACCCCTACTTGGTAGAGATCATCCAGATCAACCGACTGAGGCAGTTTCATGGAGATACGACCCGCCACATAACGCACCAAAGGTGCGTATTTGAGGATGATCTCCTCCCGCGTCAGGCTTTTCCACAGCTCAGCTGAGCTGGTTGCCTCGCTAACATCCGGTTTATGCATGTTCATGATGGACATGGCTCAAGAGCTTTCCGGCTCGGAGGTTGATGGGGAATCCTCTTCATCGAGCAGCCGCCCCCAGAAAAAGGTCGCTCGGCCTTCGTTATCCCGTTCTTGACGCTGCCATGCATCCACCATCCATTGGGAGAGTCGATTAAAGGCAACTGAAGCCTCTGCTTCAGGATAAGCCAGCGAAACCAGCTGCTGCTCCCGCACCGCACGTTGCAACAGATCATCCTTAGGGATAAACCCGGCAAATTGCAGCCCGATATTAAGAAAACGACTGGAGACATCAGAGATGGCTTTATAGACCTGCTTGGCCTCTTTAGCCCCACTAACCTGATTAACCACCAGTTCAAAATTATTCAGGCGATGATTTTTATACATCACCTTCATCAAAGCATACGCATCTGTAATGGAAGCAGGGTCAGGCGTTGCAACCACCACAATCTTCTCAACAGATAAAATGAAGTAGCGTACGTTGGGTGAGATACCAGCCCCGGTATCGACAATCACCACATCGATATCTGCATTCCAATTATCCAGATGATCCAGTAACGAAGCCCGCTGCTCTTCGGTGAGATCAGAGAGCTCTGCCACACCGCTCGCGGCCGGAAGGATAAAGACCCCTGCAGGTCCCTCCACCACCACATCATCCAGTGTTTTATGGCCTGAGAGCACATCTGCCATGTTGTATTTAGGGGTTACCCCCAGCACAACATCAATATTAGCCAGCCCCAGGTCGGCATCAATAATCAACACCTTCAAGCCGCGTTGGGCAAACTGTACCGCCAAGTTAACCGACACAAGGGTCTTACCCACACCGCCCTTACCACTGGTTACAGCCAGGGTATAAGGAACCTTACGGCGTGCACGATCTCCTGTCGGGGTCAATGGCTGGGACGGTCGTGGCGCATCACCGCGGCTCTCAGCATCACGCTGCTTCTGAGCCTGCTCGGTCAACTCGCGCAGTCTAGCCGCCTGGTTGTCCATGTCGTCGATCATAATCCCTTTGCCTTCACACCTTGGCACCGGTTGCCCGGATCCCATCCATGGTCCCACTCACACCTAATGTGGAGTGATCACAGATATTCTATTCACAAAACATGCCGAAATGGTTGATCAGCAGTCATTCTGCTTAAATCATCTCCTCACCGGGCTCTCCGTCACGCTGCTCAAACCACTTAGTCAGCACTTCAGGCGTAAACCAGCCCAGATTTTCCGGCACACGCTGCCCATCGGCATACATGGTTAATGGCAAGCGTGCACGCAACCCCACATTCAACAAATTACCAAAGGTGACGGTCTCATCCAGCTTGGTAAAGACCAACCCAGTGGGGTTGAGGGTAGAAAAGCGTCGGAAAACCGCCTGTTGTTCAGTCTCTCTGACGTTAGCCGCCATACACAACAAGGTTTCACGATCCTCACCCATAACCGGCAACAAAGATCCCGTCGAGTTAACCTGACGACGGTTGTAGGGAGAGGAACCCACAGTATCCACAAGAATGTAGTCACAGCGGTTAAGCGCATGCATACCTGCTTTAACCTCTGACAGTGAACGGGCCACCACCAAACGTACCTGCAGCAGCTTGGCGTAGGTCTCGAGCTGTGCCACAGCGCCAACCCGGAACGTATCCAGGGTAATCATCCCCACGGAACGCCGACGGTTTAGCAGAAGATCCGCCGCAATCTTAGCCAGGGTTGTGGTCTTACCAACCCCTGTGGGTCCAACCAGCACAATGACCCGCGCGGTACCTTCCAAAGGATCCCTAAATTTCAGATATTTTTTAAGCGATCCCTCAAAGCCACCCCGCTCATTACGTGCGCTTACCGCCAGCTTACGGGCAATGGGCTCTTCGGTGCCGTGCATAATCAGCCAGGAGTAGAGCTTACGCCCCTCGCCATCCAGCTGTTGGATCTCACTATCCATGGGGCCTGGCAATCCAGAAACCCGAGCTTCCAGCGTTGCCAATGAGGAGCGGATGGTGGAAAGATCAGAAGCCAGATTTTTTGCCCCCCCTGCCGCCCGCATACTGGCCCGGCTACCCACACGACCTCGGGGCGCCTCCTCCTCAGCTTCACGCTGGGGTGGTGCTTCAGGTACACGACTACGAACAGGCGCTTCACGCTCTGGGACCGGCTGAGGCTTAGCCTCTCGCGCCGCAGCACGTTCCGAAGGACGACTGCGTGTTGGCGCGGCATCCTCTGTCACCACTGCTGAGAAACCACCCCGCCTGGGTGCAGCCTCCCGCGCAGGGGCACGACTTGGGGTCGCCGCTGGCTCTTCACTGGGCGGATTTGCTTCCTCAATCGCTTGAGCCACCGCCGCAGGACACGCTTTTACCTCAATGACGCTTCGACCGGTAGGGGCCCCGCCTGCACTCTTCTCCCGCACACTGCGGGTTGAGAGAATCACGGCGTCGGCACCCATCTCCTCCTTGACGATCTTCAGCGCTTCGCGCATGTCTTGAGCTTGAAAGGTACGGATTTTCATGGGCGTTTTTTCCTTTTACCCGTAACCCGGTCTGGGCACGGCACTCCCAACGAGGCCTTCCTTGGCCTTATTACCTAACTCAGTTACGACAGATGGACGTTGCCCAAACTGTTAACCGATACATTGGCGGGAATCTCATTTTGAGACAGCACCACCAGATGGGGAAGAACCCCCTCCAAAGCCTGCTTAACAAATGGACGGGCTCTGGAGCCGGTAATCAATACCGGCTGTACCACCACCGTCGCTGCTTTTTCTACTTCATCCCGAACCCGGGTCAACAACTGCTGAGCCGCCCTAGGGGATAGGGAGAGATAAGATCCATAATCCCCATCCACAATGGCCTCGGCAACCAGGTTCTCTGCATCTGGCCCTAAGACCAACGCCGTCAATGCACCATTCTCATCGAGATAACGTCTCACAATGGAACGGGAGAGTGACTGGCGAACCAGCTCCACCAACTGCTGTGGCTGTTTAATAATCTTACCGTAATCGGCCAAAGTCTCCAGGATAGTCCCCATATCACGAATGGAAACACGCTCTCTGAGCAGACCTTGGAGAACTTTTTGGACATCCCCCAAATTGACCACATTGGGGATCAGCTCTTCCACCAGCTTAGGCTGATTTTTTGCCACCAGATCCAGCAAGTTTTGAACTTCCTGGCGGGTCAACATTTCATGGGCATGGTTATGCACCATTTCGGTGATATGGGTTGCCAGCACGGTAGAAGCATCCACCACCGTATACCCCAACATCTCCGCCCGCTCTCGCTCACCAACCATAATCCACTGGGCAGGCAGACCAAACGCGGGCTCCACAGTGGGTATACCAGCAACCTGCCCGGTGACATCCCCGCCCTCCATCGCCAGGAAGCTACCTGGACGGAGTTCACCCTGGCCGACCTCAACACCTTTAACCAGATAGCTGTACTCACCCGGCTTAAGCTGAAGATTATCCTTAATATGAATGGGTGGAACCACAAAGCCCATATCCTGAGCAAACTGTCGACGGATAGAACGGATCTTATCCAACAGGTCGCCTTGCTGACTCTCATCCACCAGCGAAATCAGACCATAACCGACATCCAAACGAAGCAGGTCCAGCGCCAGATAACTTTCAATGGGCTCTTCAGCTTCGGCTTCAGCTTCGGCCTCTTCCATAGCTTGCTGCTGAACCTGGCCATCTTTTTGTTCAGCCCGACGGAACAGGTACCAAGACCAGACCCCAAGACCAATGGCCAACAAGCCAAAGGAAACGGTGGGCATGCCGGGAATAATCGCCAACAGACCCAGAACCACCGCACTCATCAAGATAACACGGGGTTGAGCGGTCATCTGCTGACCAACATGATCCGCCATGTTGGAGTCGCCAGATGCGCGGGTTACCAAGAAACCAGCCCCTGCGGAGATAACCAATGTAGGAATCTGCGCCACCAATCCGTCGCCAACCGTCAAAATTGTATAGACCTGGGCAGATTGGGCGGCTGTCATATCCTGCTGAGCCACACCGATGATGAAGCCCGCAACAATGTTGATCAGGGTAATCAGAATACCGGCGATTGCGTCACCACGAACAAATTTGGACGCACCATCCATGGCCCCGAAAAACTCAGATTCCTGCTCAATCTCACTACGACGACGGCGCGCTTCCTCTTCCGTAACCAAGCCGGAGTTGAGGTCTGCATCAATGGCCATCTGTTTACCAGGCATTTTATCCAAGGTGAATCGGGCGGCAACTTCCGCGATACGACCCGCACCTTTGGTGATCACGATGAAGTTAATGATAACCAGGATGGAGAAGATGATCACACCCACCACATAGTTACCACCGACAACAAACTGACCAAACGATCGGATCACCTCACCCGCCGCACCTTCACCCTCACCGCCATGTAAAAGAATCAAGCGGGTTGTGGCAATATTCAGCGCCAAGCGAAACATAGTCGCAAGCAGCAGAACACTCGGAAAAGACGAGAAATCCAATGGTTTATGAATATAGATCGTGGTAAGCAGAATCACGATAGCTATGGCAATATTGATGGACAAAAAGAGGTCCAGCATCTCCGATGGCAGCGGGATAATCATCACCGCCATCACCAGAATGACGCCCACAGCCATGTAGAGGTCACTGAATTTTTTCAGTGACAAGCCCTGTATGTTGAGCGGTAAACCGATGGCAGCCAAAGGGAATCTCCTGTTTCCTTTAATCTCAATCCTTGAGTATTGCGACCCTTGCCCCCTTGAGGACAAGATCCGGCACCAAGAGACAAGCAACATTCCTGCCAAGAAAAGCCACAATCCGGCATTTTTTACCTAGCAGAGGGATACTCTTGCCGGGTTCCAAGCAAAGCTCAGACCTAAACGCAACCCTCATGGTGCTTTCCTCCACACAGTGGCATACTCAAGCGACGCTTACCCACACCAGGAGCCCATAAGACCATGCGCATATGCCTGTTTGCTTTAATGACCCTAACCTTCGCATCCCCTGTTTGGGCAGACGACCTTGGGCGTCGCCTGGAACTTGCTCAGGATGTTGTTATTCTGCGGGATACAGGCGGGCTGGTAAAAAAAGTGGTGAAAAAGCGTAACAGCGCGTACCTAAAATCACAAAAACGGGTCCAGCGGGATCTGCTGGCACGCAACCCCAAACTCAAACCCAAAGTCGCCAAAGCTCTGGCTAAAAAATATGCCCAGATCCTTAAAGAGGAGGAACTGGGCAGCGCACCGGAAGTGGAAAAAAGGGCTGCGGCCATTTACGCCAAAGAGTACAGCCGGGGCGAGCTCAAGCAGATCAAACGCTTCTTCAGCAGCAGTGTTGGTCGTAAGTTCATGTTACTTAACAGCCAACATCTGGATAAAGCGATTCTCGGCAGTTTTGCTGGTGCAAAAAAGCGGGCCAATAAACGATTTGTCGCCTTACAGAAACGGCTTATTGAAAAAGCCCGTCGCAACAAGCGACCAACCACCCAAACTCAAGAGTATGAGATGTAAAACGGGTTGCCGGGCATCCTTGCTTGCACCTTGCCAGCCTTGGCTGGATCTTTCCAAGTATGGACGCTACACTCTCACCTCAGTTTTTGACGCGTTTTTCTAGCGATCCAAGCAAGGGCTCCATGTCTTTCACCTCCTGGCACTATTTTTTACTGCTTTTTTCCACGCTGTTTCTGTTCCATCGCGTACGCCACGGGCAGACCCGTATGGGACTCATTGTGGCTGCGAGCTATCTCTTTTATGGCGTATGGGATGTTCGTTTTCTGGCGCTCATCCTCACCTCCACCGTCATTGACTACATCACAGGAGCGGGACTGGATGGCCGCATGCTTAAACGTGGCCACCCCTATCTGCTGAGCACCTTGCCCGCACTCTGGCTGGGCGGTTGCTGGCTAGCTGGCTTACCTGGGGTTGAAACAGCACTGCTTGGCGCACTGGCCCTGATACCCACCCTGCCTGTCATCAGCCAATGGCTGTTGGGACAGGATGAACAGAAACGTAAGCGCGGCTTCCTCCTCCTGAGTATTGGCGCCAACCTGACCCTGTTGGGCTTTTTTAAATACTTCAACTTTTTCATTGGCTCAGCTCAAGAGCTGCTCGCTACGGTCGGACTGGGGGGCAACCTTTGGAGCTTGGAGATCCTGCTACCCGTTGGCATCTCCTTCTATACCTTTCAGTCCCTCTCCTACACCATTGATATCTATCGGGGCCAAACCCGCCCTGTTGAGAGCTTCAGCCACTTCGCCGCTTACGTCGCCTTTTTCCCGCAGCTGGTCGCTGGCCCCATTGAGCGTAGTCACCATCTCTTGCCCCAGCTAAAAAACCCAGAAAAGGTCACCCCTAATCTGGTACATGAAGCGCTGCGGTTGATGCTGGTGGGTTATTTTATGAAGGTCTTTGTGGCCGATAACTGCGCCATTATTGCCAACCATGTTTTTGAAAGCGGTGCCCCCCTGAACGCCCCCTGGGCCATCTTGGGGGTCATTGCCTTTGCCTTCCAGATCTACGGGGATTTTGCCGGCTATAGCAACATTGCCCGAGGTTCAGCCCTACTCTTTGGCATCCGCCTAAGCCAGAACTTTGCGTTCCCCTATTTGGCCCGTACCCCTTCAGAGTTTTGGCGGCGCTGGCACATTACGCTCTCGACCTGGATTCGGGATTATATCTATATCCCCCTAGGAGGTAGCCGAGAGAGCCAAGGGCACACCCTGCGCAACCTGGGTATTACCATGTTTTTGGCGGGCCTATGGCATGGCGCTGCATGGCACTTTGTTTTATGGGGGATCTATCACGGTGGGCTTTTGGTGCTCTACCGTCTTGTCACCCCCTTGGCCAAACTAAAAGATCATGCCCACCACCATGGCTGGGCAGTTAATCTATCGGCCTGGGCCTTAATGTTCCTCTTCACCCTATTGGGTTGGGCGCTGTTCCGGGCAGAGGACCTTGCTGGGTTTGGCGTCTGGTTTATGGCGCTGGGCAACTGGAACACGGCAGGCATTATGGAGGTCGCAGGTGCCACCAAGTGGGTTTTGGCACACATCATCCCCCTGTTGGCCCTCCAGGCTCTGACCTATAAACAGCCTGATGAGAGCCACCTTGGTACGCTTTCAACACCCCTAAGAGGCCTGACCTATCTGCTGCTCTTTCTGTTTATTGCCACCTCCACCAAACTGGAAGTCGAGTTTATTTATTTCCAGTTTTAATGGTGATGTGGTTGTTTTACATCCCATTGTAAACGCATGATCAACACCATTGACGTGCAAGACCCAACGCTTTGAACGCTAGGCCTAGACATGGACACCAAAAAACTAAGCCCTAAAGGGCAACAGCTTATTGAGCTCTATACACAAATGGCCAAAGAGGGCTATGAGCGTGAAGATGGCGAGCGAGAAGATGTCGCCTTTAGCTACTTTGAACTCAGAGCTTACCGTACGCATATGGCCCCACTCTTTAAAGAACAGGGGATCCGCTCTGTTTTGGATTATGGATGTGGGGGGTCGGATTGGACACAAAAGAACTTTCACCCAGAGACAGGTCAGTGTGCGCAAGACTATTTTGGTTTGGACGTGGTTAATCGCTACGAGCCGGCCAGAGCTCTAGACCAACGTGAAGTGGTGGATGCTGTTCTCTGTTTTGATGTGCTGGAACATATCTTTATCAGTGATATCCCCAACATGTTGCGTGACATCTTCTCCTACGCCCGGAAGTTGGTCATTCTGAATATTGCCCTCTACCCAGCTGCTGCCAAGCTGGCCAATGGCGAGAACGCGCACATTACATTACGAGATCCTCAATGGTGGAAAGGCATGGTTGACGCGATCTCTGTGGAGTACCCACAGATCCAGGTCTATCTCATCTGTTCCCAAGCTTGGCATAAAAGCATCAATTTCCCCATGTGGCGTGCTGAAGATTGGCAACAGCAAGAGGGCTTTGTGGTAAAGTCATAATCACACGACCTTTATTCCCATAAGCCATACACTTTTGTTCAAACAGGCACGACCAGAGACCGACCTCTATGCCTCAAAATACCCCAACCAAGCTGAACCAAGCCATTGAACTGCTCCAGCAAAACCGTTTGTTTGAAGCCTTGAGCTGTCTGAACCAAATACAACCCCATGGCTACCCAAGCTGGTACTTAATCAAGTCGGACACCCACAAACAGCTCCAGCAGTTTCATGAAGCCCAACAGACCCTGGTCTTAATGCTTGAGCAACACCCCAACCATCCTGAAGCCCTGAATCGGCTGGGCATACTGGCCCGTGAGCAAGAGGATTTCGCTGCAGCAGAACGCTACTTTCAACAAGCTGCCCGGTTACCTGGGGAGGGTTGGACCGCACTCTTAAATCTAAGCAACCTATTAAAAGAGCAAGACAAACTCTTAGAAGCCGAGCAAATCTACACCCATTTTCTGGCTCAACACCCTGATAATGCCCAAGCCAACAGTGGCTATGGGAGCCTTTTATGTGATCTAAGCCGCTATGAAGAGGCGACCTTTTTTCTGAGCAAAGCCCTAAGCCTAGACCCGAACCTGCATGAAGCACGACAAAACATGGGGGTCGCCTTACTTAAACTGCGCCATTTTCAGCAAGCTGAAGAGATCTTACGGGACCTACTCAGACGCGACCCAACCCATGCATTGGGGCATGAGTTCCTAGCCCAAGTTCTTTTGGTTCAAGGTCGTTTGACAGAGGGCTGGGCACTACACAACCGCCTGCGTCACCAGCTAACCCCCTCCCCTTTTGAAGGACACATTCCTATTTGGCAAGGTGAATTTCTGACGGGTAAACATCTGTTGATTGAGAAGGAGCAAGGTGTTGGGGATGAGGTGATGTTTGCCCGACATTTTGAGACTGTATTACAGCAGGCCAGCCAGGTTACCATTGAGGCCGACCCGCGTTTTAAACCCTTGCTTACCCGCAGCTTTGCCCACCATCAGCCCAATATTGTGACCTGGGGAGAGAGCCAAAGCGGTATTAAGATAGACTATCGCATTAAAGCCGGTGTACTGCCGCACCCATTGGGTTGGCAAGGGCAAAAGCCTGAACAGGCAACCCCCTATTTAAAACCCGATCCACGGCAATTAACCCTGTTGCAGGCACGTTATCAGCAACACGCTGCTGGACGCACCATCATCGGCCTATCCTGGTTTACCAAGCGACATGAACATGTCGCCCGTCTTCGCAATATCCCGCTAAGGGAGTTGGTGGGGCCACTTCATGCAGCCTTTGGACAGAAGATCTTCTTAGTCAGTTTACAGTATGGTGATGTTGAAGAGGAGATCAAGGCGGTCAACAGAGAACTCGGCTGCGAGATCTACTTGGATAAAACGGTTGATCCCATCCACTCTTTAGAAGCTTCTTGTGCACAGATCGCCGCCTGTGATCTTGTTCTGTCCATTGATAACAGTACGGTTCACTGCAGCGCCGCCATGGGCACACCGGTATGGATGTTAACCCCATGGTCTCCAGACTGGCGCTGGGGTGTACAGGGGCATCGCAGCTACTGGTACAGGGATATCCAACTCTTCCGCCAAAGCCGTATAGGCCATTGGGGCATGCCCATGCAGAAGGTTCTAAAACAGCTTGGGGAAGTACTGGGGTAACCAACCTTAGCGCCCCAACCAAGTCACACAGGGGTAGCTGTTATCCTACTTTTGTGGATCAAGCGGCTTTAAGCAAACTCGACCAAAAGCCCGAAGCTTTACGGTTCAGCACGCCAAAACTTTTCTGTTGCCAGCTTATAGCGTTGCCAAGCTTCTGGGCCCAGCCAGCTCCGATACACTTTATAGAGCGAGGGCTTTTGTCGATCGGCGTCAATGATACGGTTGACCTTTTTAAGCACAGTTGCGCCCCATGGGGTTTTAGGGCAGCCAACATAAACTTTGGTATAATCGGGCGACTCTTGTATGGGTAATGTGATAATGGGTTCTGCAAAACCCAATTTTGTCGCCATATATTGGGCTTCATAGGCATAACCGATGGTATGGCTTACCCGGCCATACTGCAGCATACGCATTAAACCCTTAAAGATGTCAGAACCCGATGTCTGCGAACTGTTCCGCGTATGGGCATGCTTGGCCACAACACCATCCAACTGCTTACCATAAGAACGCCCCAGAGAGTATCCCAATTTCAGATCTTTCTGCTGCATGAGCGCCACCAGAGAGACCGCACCATGCTTATCCATATAAGGTTTAAACTTTGGGAGCAAGCGCCGGAAAGTAATAACACTATTATGGGGTGAAAGCATGTAGGGCTTTGAAAAGGATACCCGCTCAGCCCTTTCAGGATTTTTAAGCAGTGTCATGGCACAGACCTGTCGCCCAGTCCCAATGGTCTCTACAATACGTTTAAAATTGGCCACCTCTTTTTCATGGCGATAGTTGGGCATCTGAGCTGTAATCTGCCGGGAGATACGGTCCCCCACCCCCTCACCCATTCGGGGACCGCTGGCCACAAAAATGGGCGGAAAATCTGGGTGCATCCAGAGGATCTCATCATTAGATTGGCCGTGAGCAACTGGAATAAGAAACCACCAAATCCCCAGCCACAAATAACGAACTTTCATGATCTATATCCTGCTTTTTAATAGATATCTCTTACCAGCTAACAACCCATAGCAACCTTGCCATCAGTTCTGGTCTCCAATAAGAAAAGCGACTATTCTGTATTCTTTCATAGCTGAGCAAGCGTGCCCAGCATAAATGCTTATGCTCTAGAGCAAAGGGTTGTGATCCGTGTCTTCCAGATATTTGACAACGGTTCTACTGTTATGGATCCTTGTGACCCCACTAAACAGCTGGGCAGCCCCTCCCATGCCCCCCCAGACCCAATGGACCACCATGACACTCTCCCCCTATGGTTTCATCAACCAGCACGGAGAAATTGACGGACTCTTACATGCCATTAATCAACACATTGCCCAACGCGGGGGGTTGCCTAGTCGGTTTGACCTTCAACCCAACACCCGCCTTGTTGAACACCTATTGCGTGATTTAACCGACTGTTCCACTTTTATTCGTAGTGGCTGGAGTGAAGAAAAAACCATACCGGTTGCCGATACCGGCTTAAAAATGCACACCATTATTCTTGCCCGTAAAGGCACCCCCATCAACAGCTATGCGGATGTTCAAAAATTGCGGGTTGCTGTACTACGGGGGTCACGTTTTGGTCATCTTATTGATAATGATCCAGATATGAACCGGATTGAAAGTGATGACTACGCTCAAAGTGCGCGCATGTTAGCGGCAGGCCGGGTAGATGCATTGGTCGGCACCGACATTAGCTTAGCAACCGAACTTCCCGCTTCAGGACTGACGCCAGAGCAGCTGGAAGAGCCACTGACACTTAGCCGCCGCCCCGTATGGGTACACTGTCGTATGAGCATGGATGGAGACCCCCGCATTCCCATCATTGAAAAACAGGCTTCTCTATTGAGAAAATCGGGTATCTTCCAGAAACTTATGATAAAGTACGTCAACGAGCCGCTATTTTCGTGGCTCCATAGACCGGAGTAGGCAACTTCAGGTCACGCACGGATACCATAGAGGGGTATCAGGCTATACCGGCCACGTGCTGATTATAATCCATGAACCCTGAGGCACCCCATGTCTCCTTGGATGCAACACAGCATTTCCTACCGCATGGCACGCAGTGGCGTGATCCTGGCATTTGCGCTTGGGCTATTGCTGAGCAGCGTTCAGGTGGTGCTGGATTTTAATAAGGAAGAAGTTGCCCTTACCGCCCAGGTTGAGCAGATTTTAAATGTTGCTGCCCGCTCCGCAGCACCCGCAGCCATGCGGCTAGATAAACGCCTGGGGAATGAAGTGGTTGAAGGCTTGCTCTTCTACAACTTTATCGCCAGCGCCCGTATTGATACCGACCTTAAAACCGTACTGGCCAACCGCCGCAAACCACCCCAAAGCAGCCGTACGGCATGGATCACCCAAAATTTAGGGGGCTCGTTTAGCCGTCACCAGGTTGAGTTAAAAGATTCTCAAAATCCGGACACACACTATGGCTTTCTCACGGTAGAGATTGACAGAGATCGTGCATATGCCGATTTTTTTGATCGCGCCCTTACCATTCTAGTCACCGGCGTTGCCCGTAACCTGCTGCTGGCACTGTTGCTGTTTTTCCTCTATCAAAAACTGCTGGCCCGTCCTTTAACCTCTCTTTTAGAGGGGTGGGATGCCATTGATCCCAAAAAAGATATTGACCATAAGCAGGTTCCCCAGCTACCGACGGAATCCATCCACCGGTATGATGAACTGGGGCGCTTAACCCAGCGGGCCAATGACTTTTTGCGTGCCAACCAAGCACACCTGATCGAGCTACGCCGTGCCGAAAGCGCCCTACGGCAAGCGATGGAAGCTGCCCAAACCGCCAACCAGGCCAAAAGTGACTTCCTGGCTACCATGAGCCATGAAATACGCACCCCCATGAATCTTGTCATCGGTATGGGGGATATGCTTAAAGAGACGGAGTTAGATCATGAACAGTCTAACTATGTCGATAAAATTCAATCCTCTGGCACACTGCTGCTAGAACTTATTAATGCCATTTTAGAAATTTCACAAATTGAATCGGGCCAACTCCACCCCACGCCAACGCCAGATGTTCCCCTTCACCCCCTGATGGGACAAACCGTTGCTCTGTTTCAAGATGAGGCCAAGAAAAAAGGGTTGGAATTAGAACTGGAGATGGACCCCAACCTGCCAAAAACCATCATTGTCGACGCCCCCCGTTTCCAACAGGTATTGATCAACCTCTTGGGCAATGCCTTAAAGTTCACCCCCAGCGGCTCTGTTACTGTGGCGGTGAGTGTGGGCCAGCATAGCCGCGGAGAGTCCATTTGTGTCGAGATACGGGATACTGGGCTGGGTATATCTCCTGATAAATTAGAGCATATTTTTGATAAGTTCACCCAAGCAGACAGCAGCCTAACCCGTGCTTATGGGGGCTCTGGCCTAGGTCTGTTTATTGCCCGACGTCTGGTGATGCTTATGGGGGGCCGCATCTGGCCTAAGAGTACACCCGGTGAAGGGAGTCAGTTTTTCATCACCTTACCAAACTACCCTCCCATGGCACTGGAGCAAACAGAGCCTAAGGATCAAGCACAACCACAACCAAACCTTGCCCATGATCATGACACCCCCCTGCGCTTGCTGCTGGCTGAAGATGCTGAAGACAACCGCTTACTGATCCGTACCTACCTTAAAAAAACACCACATATCTTGGTAGAAGTAGGTGACGGTGCACAGGCACTGGAAAAAATGCAGACCGAACATTATGACTTGGTACTGATGGATATTCAGATGCCTGTTATGGATGGCCTAACAGCCACCCGCACACAACGCGCTTGGGAAAAAAACCAAAACAGAGATCCACTGCCAATCATTGCCCTTACCGCCCATGCCATGGATGAACACCGTCAGCAGGCTATTGCTGCCGGTTGCAGCACTTACCTGACAAAACCCATAAAAAAACAGGTCTTTAACGATCTTCTAAATATTTATCCAAAAGTCTTGTAAAAGATACAAACTTTGCCCGGTCATCCTTCAAATCCCCACCAATCTCTTTTACAGAACAATTTCATCTTAACGATTCATTTTTAAAGAACACACAAACAGGCTAACATAGGCTCCCATACGATACGGTGGAAGGAGCCAAACCATGCAACACCCCACACGCCTTCAAGCTATGATTGCGGGTATTCTTAGCATTATCCTAACCTTAGGCATTGCCCGCTTTGCCTATACCCCCCTACTTCCTCTCATGCAGGAACAGGCTGGGTTATCTTTGGCCGGTGGAGGGCACCTGGCAGCTTATAACTATTTTGGCTATCTGTGCGGTGCCCTTGCAGCATCCATGATCAGCAACCTCTACCTCAAAGATCGCCTATTCCGTTTAGGGTTGTTGGTGGCCATTCTTTCCACCATCGGCATGGGGTTAACCACCCAGATGTGGTTATGGTCACTCTTACGTTTTTTATCCGGGTTAAGCAGTGCTGCTGGGTTGCTGATGGGAACAGGCTTAATACTCAATTGGCTGCTACGTCAAAATCATAAAAGTGAATTGGGGCTCCACTTCTCTGGCATTGGCCTTGGCATCGCTTTTGGTGCCATGGCAGTCGCCTTGATGGAGCCCTGGCTGGATTGGCAACAGCAGTGGTGGGTCTTGTCGGGTTTGGGCGTTATCTTGGCTGCCATTACGCTCTACTGGTTCCCACAGCCGGATGCCACACCTTTTTCTCAAAATGGTCAACGGCTTGAGGATCACCCTCCCTCCCCCCTATTTATGCGTATTTTTATGGCGGCCTATTTTTGCGCGGGTATTGGCTATGTGGTAAGTGCCACCTTTATAGTGGCGGTCATGGAGGCCTTACCGGGCCAACAAGGCTACGGCAACAGTGCCTTTATTATTTTGGGGTTGGCTGCGGCACCAGCCTGTTTAATTTGGGATATTGTTGCCAGACGTGTTGGTGAGATCCCCGCATTGATCATTGCCAGTATTCTACAGGTGGTGGGTATTGTTCTACCCTTGTGGCTGGATGGACTGTTTTGGGCCATGTTTGGTGCCATTCTGTTCGGGGGTACCTTTATTGGTATCGTCTCTCTGGTGTTAACCATGGCTGGCCACTACTACCCCACACGTCCCGCAAAAATGATGGGCCGCATGACACTCTCCTATGGTGTGGCACAAATTATTGGACCTGCAGTAACAGGGTGGATCGCCACACAAACAGGAAACTACAGTGCGGGTCTTTATATCGCAGCCGCGATGATGCTTTTAGGCACCGCATTACTGCTTATCTTGCATGCCGTACAAAAACGGGATGAAGCAGCACTGGCACACCCTGCCTAAACCAAGGTTGGTAATAAGCGACCTTTTAAGACTCAGGGGACAGGGCAGAACGTGTATAAGCATACCTACACCACGCCATACTGACAGATACAGCCGTACCGTTGCGCACCTATTTTTAGTTGGGCACAGGCCCTAAAGCGCTTCATCCAAGGAGTTGATGTTATGGAGCTTCTGGCACTAAAAACTTTTCAAGCCGTTGTCGAAGAGGGCGGCGTTCTGGCGGCTTCCCGCCGTCTTAATACGGTGCAATCCAATGTAACCTCCCGCATTAAACGGTTGGAAGAGGAGTTTGGCACCCCTCTTTTTTTCCGCCAGGGACGCGGGTTAACCCTCTCTCCATCGGGCAAAGTGCTACTGGAGTACAGCCATCAGCTTTTACAGTTGGCGCGTCAAACCAGCTCCGCACTTATGCAAGTGGGGGAGTCCTGCGGTCAACTGCGCATTGGTACCAAAGAGTGCTTTGCCGCTGTACACCTGCCCACCATTCTTAAACATGTCAAAGATCATCTGCCAGACCTTGGTCTGCATGTGCAGAGCTCCCCTTCGGTGGAACTGATTAAACAGGTTCTGGACCATAAAATGGACTGTGCATTTGTAGGGGGCCCCATTGAGCACCCAGATCTCATCAGCCATGAGATTAAAAAAGATCATTTGGTTTTGATCCATACCGGCCAACAGAACCCGGAAGCTCAACCCCTGATCATGTTTCGTGAGGGGTGTACCTACCGCGCCCGTGCCTTAACGTGGCAGCGGGAGAATGGCCATCCTCTACCCCAAATCATGGAAATGGGAACCCTAGAAGGTATTTTAGGCTGTGTGGCTGTGGGCTTAGGTTGCACCCTGGTCCCACGATCGGTCGCCCAACAATCACAGCACGCCGATACCTTCACCATGACTGAACTGCCGCCGGAAATTGCCAACACCACAACCTTGTTGATCCACCACAAGCAGTTTCCACCACTGCTGGGTTTACAAACCTTGATCGATGTCGCGCAAAAATTTCATCAATAAAGGAACCACCATGTATGTTGTGATTTTTGAACTGGAACCCACAGAGAGTGGTCAAGAGGCCTACCTGAAAATTGCCGCCCAACTGCGCCAGGAACTCAATAACCACCCTGGTTTAATCTCCATTGAACGCTTTCAGAGCTTAGTGGATCAAGGCAAGCTGCTTAGCCTCTCCTACTGGCAGGATGAAGCTGCGATTGAAAAATGGCGCAATACGATGGAGCATCG
This sequence comes from Magnetococcus sp. PR-3, assembly GCF_036689865.1. NCBI lineage: Bacteria > Pseudomonadati > Pseudomonadota > Magnetococcia > Magnetococcales > Magnetococcaceae > Magnetococcus > Magnetococcus organivorans. The sequence continues at coordinate 31,140 of NZ_JBAHUQ010000021.1, read as the reverse complement.
CGCAGCCCAGTCACAAGGCCGCCAAACCCTGTTTAAAAACTATAGCATTCGGGTTGCCAAAGTGGTTAGGGACTATACTAAAGAGAACCGTGACCAGGCCCCTGAAGACTCCAATGCAGCCTTTTCATAAGCATGCTAAGCTAGGGCGAGTCAGATCTTCCATACGCCGTCAACCACCCTTTATTCAGGGTGGGGCAGAAGGAGCTGGATTGAGCCGTCGCCTTTGCAGGTATGAATAGAAAAGGCCAACCGCTCTTTTGGCTGGTGGTAGAAATACCGTTCAACCCTTACCTAACTTTGTCGGCTTCATGGCTATTTACCGTAACCTCACCTATCTCAAACTGTTCGCCGCACAGGTCATTGCTTTATCGGGTACCGGTATTTCAACCATCGCCCTTGCGCTACTGGCCTACCAGTTAGCGGGGGACCAAGTGGGTACGGTACTGGGTATCGCGTTAGCCCTTAAGATGGTGGCCTATGTGGTGATTGCACCAGCTATTGGGGGGCTGGCCCACCTGCTACCACGCAAGTCATGGATGATCTCAATGGATATCATCCGTGCAGTGTTGCTGTTGGCCTTACCGTTTGTCACAGCCATTTGGCAGATCTATTGTCTCATCTTTCTGATCAATGCCTGCGCAGCCTCATTTAAGCCGCTCTATCAAGGTTTGATCCCTGAGGTACTGCCTGAAGAAAAAGAGTATACCCGGGCCTTGGCTATGTTCCGTATCGCTTATGATATGGAAAATATCCTTAGCCCTGCCCTCGCAGCTTTGTTGCTTATGTTTTGGAGCTATCATGAGCTCTTCTTCCTCAACAGCCTGACCTTTGTTCTTTCAGCACTTTTATTGCTGGCAACCCGCTTCCCAACAGCTGCCAGCAGTGATCGCACCCAAGATGTCATAGAAAACTTGCTCTTTGGTCTGCGCGGATACCTGGCAACACCCCGCTTACGCGGCCTGCTGGCTCTCTACATGGCCGTTGCCGCAGCCAGCTCCATGGTTATTGTGAACACCGTGCTCTACGTGAGAGATCACCTTGGTGGCAGTGATGTTGAGACCGCTCAAGCGATGCTGGCCGTAGGGTTAGGCTCTGTTGTCGCAGCCCTATTTTTACCACGTATGATGGCCCACTGGCCCGATCGCACCCTCATGATGGCAGGAGGGGGTGTATTGACCCTTACCATGCTGATGGGGTGGTCATTGCCGGGTTATTGGGGGTTAATGGCGCTATGGTTTTTGATGGGGCTGGGGTTATCCTTTGTACAGACACCTTCAGGGCGATTAATTACACAAAGCTGTCAGGCGGCTGACCGAACGGCTTTTTTTGCCGCCAACTTTGCCCTTTCCCATGGCTGTTGGTTTTTTGGCTATCTACTGGCTGGTTTTTTAGGGGCTCACCTCGGTCTAACCGACACCTTTGCCTTCATGGCACTATGGATAGGGGTGTCTGTCTCTATCGCCCATTCTATTTGGCCCAAACAGGAGCAGGAGCATTTGGAACACCATCATCATGCGATGGCGCACCACCACCCGCACATCCATGATGAACATCATCAGCATATCCACCACCCGGATGATGAACCCATAGATCCACAGACCCCCCATACCCACAAGCACCAGCATACGGCGGTTAAACATCGCCACGCTTTTGTGATCGATACCCATCACCCTCAATGGCCAGAGTAAAATCCACCCTCGATCAACTATTATGAGTGCACACTCTGTACAGGACCGGTCAACCCAGCGACTGGGCTTAGGTGTCATACCGCTAAGTTTGAACCCATCACCTATGCGACACATGCCCCCCATCCGATCTAACCACCAAAATCTTCATCTATCCATAGATCCAAATCTGGGCTATACCCTTATTTTTACTAAGCAACATTTCATATATACACCCTGGCACTCTATGCTAACATGAATAGGTAAGGTGCACTGCTCATGGGCGGATACGAGAACCCCACCCGCTCATCTCATCGAATTCCAACCGTATGCTTAAGGAACAGATCATGAGCTTCCTGTGGTTTTATACACTTATGGCCAGTATGGCCTTTTTTTCAGTACTGCCTGCCGCAGCCATGGAGCCACCACGCACCCTACTGGGGCCTGCATTTTCTGACCCAAACCATGTTGCCCCTAAATCCGATACCTGGGTCAAACGCCCTATTATCTACACCAAAGCCCACCAAGGCGCTGATGTTACCGTGGTTCTGGATCAACACACCTATCCGGCCCTACTACCTATGGTGCAAGCTTATGCCCGCAAGCATAAACTCAACATTGCGGTTAAAGAGGGAACATGCGGTATTTCAGAGGGCATGCTCAACCGTAAACAACTGGATATTGGTGGCTATTGTTGCCCAGCCGCAGCACAGGAGCGTCTGCCCGGATTAACATTTCATACCTTAGGGATCTCTGCATTGGCCATCTTGGCCCATCCAGAAAACCCTGTGGATAATTTGACCGCCAATGAAGTGCGTAAAATCTTTCAAGGCCAGATGACCCAATGGCCTCAGGTACAATCAGCCAAGGGCAAACAGTACAACAAACCCATTCAACCCGTGGCCCGTTTGCACTGCAAAATCCGCCCTGGTCATTGGCGTCTCATTTTGGATAATGAAGATCTTTTTCACAGTCGAGTTTCCCAAGTGGGATCCATACCCGACATGATCGCCCAGGTGGCTAAGCTTAAAGGGTCATTAGGCTATGAAGAGATCTGGATCACCACCCATCGTTACAAAAAACTAGGTCAGGTCAAGCTTCTGCATATTGATGGGTATGATCCCATGGATCATGCATCCCTCATTCAAGGTCACTATCCCTTCTACCGTGTGCATAATATCTCCACGTGGGAGGCTGAAGGCTTAGCCAACCCCCAAGCCCAGGCATTGGTAAGTTATTTACGGAAAAATATGGATCAGGTTGATCCCGCCTTTCAAATTATACCCGCGGACCAGCTACCCGCTGGTGGCTGGTCATTTAAGGGAACTGAGATCATCGCAGCGCCATGACTTCTGACCCCACCATAGAGACACAGCCCTTACGACAACAGTGGCATAGACGTGTGCCATTGACTGTCAAGGTGCTGCTGCTGACACTCCCTTTGCTTTGGGTCGCCTGGATCGTTTTAGATCATATTCAAACCCAACGGGTCGATACCATTATCCAGAAGCATCTGGAGACACTGCTGGGTCAACAGGCCGAACGGGACCGTGTACGTCTGGACTCGTTCTTACGCAAGCAAACCCAAGCCGCCAGAGTTCTCATTCATCTGGATGTTTTTCTCAACCAACTCCAAACATTTGAAGACAAAGGTTGGCCAAAAGTACCCCAGCTCTTTGATCAAACCCGACCACCCTGGCTACCCAAACCATCCATCATGCGCAGTTTGGCCTACACGCCACATATGATTTTGCTGGATAGCGAGCAACAACTCCGTGCGCACTATCAGGAACTTGGCGCTAAACCTCTACCAGCCAATTTTTTACCGGAAATCTTGGATGACATGCTGCTCATTGATGGTCGAAACAGCCTGACAGAGCGAGAGGGGGAGCTGTTTCTGTTAACCGCAGCCACCTTAAAAGATGCCAAACGGCAACCCAGGGCAACCCTGCTTATTATCACCCGCTTAGACAGTGCGTTTTTATCGGCTTTTCAAAACCAGGCCCGTTCAGAGGGTATTGCCATTTTCATGGATCAGGAGAGCCAAAGCATCAGTGCCAGTAGCCGTCCTGACCTGATCACAACCCCTATTGCATTGGCATCCATCAAAGATCACTACCATATGGTTCGTAAGCCCTTTTTAGATTATGGCTTTTGGTCAGACTCTTCTGTGGAGTTTGCAACCCTGGTCTCTGTCAAAGATCTGCGCCAAATGGGCCATGCCCTTTTACAGGAAGAGCAAAAAGAACGGGCTGTTCAGTTCTTGGGACTTGGCCTATTTTTCATGCTTGCTGCTTTATGGTTTGCGCGTCATCTACAGCGCCTAACACGCAGCATGGTCGACTTTTCAGCCAAGCACCTGGGCCGAACAAGCAGTACATCACTAAAAGGTGACCAGCTAGTTATTATGGAAGAGCAGTATCACCAACTGGTCAATGAGGTTATTAAAACCCGCCAACATGATGATGAAAAAAGTGAAGCGTTGCATGATGCTAACCGCGCACTGGGTCGCCAGCAAGCCCGCCTAGAGCAGTTGGTAGAAGCCCGTACAACCGCACTTAACCAGTCCAACCAAGAGCTTAGAAAAGAGGCTCAGTCCCGCCAAGCGATCTCTTCACTGCTCCAAATTGCGCTCCAACCAAAACCGTTGGATCAACTGCTCCAACAAGCACTTAACACTCTATTTGACCTACCTTTTTTAACCATTTTAAACAAGGGCACCATCTTTTTAGCGGACCCAGAGTCAGAAATGTTGATGATGCGGGCCAGCAGCGGTGTATCCAAAGCCATTAAAGAAAAATGTGCCCATGTTCCGTTTGGCTGGTGCTTATGTGGCCGTGCGGCCCATAAACGACAGGTTATTTTTTGCAACCATATTGACGAACAGCATGACAACCACCCAAAAGATATGAATGATCACGGCCACTACTGTGTGCCCATTCTCTCTTCTGGCCATGTACTGGGTGTACTAAACCTCTACCTAGAAGCTGGTGCCCAACCCGATGATGACCAAGAGACCTTTCTACAAGCGGCTGCAGATACCATAGCGGCATTAATTGAGCGGAAGATGAACGAAACAGCCTTGATCGCTCGAGAGGAGGAGATTCGGCAGCTGAACCGTAACCTGGAACATAGGGTGGATGAAGAGCTGGCCAAAAACCGCGAAAAAGATCTGATCATGATGCACCAAGCACGACTGGCCGCCATGGGGGAGATGATTGGCAATATTGCCCACCAATGGCGTCAGCCCATCAATGCACTTAATCTCATTTTAGCCAATTTACACGATGCTTATATTTATGAAGAACTCTCCACGGAGATGATGGATACCAAAATGGCCAAAAGCCATGAGATCATCCAGCGCATGTCCACCACCATTGATGATTTCCGTCACTTTTTTAAACCCGATCAAGCACGTACACCATTTTCTGTTCAAACCGCGATTAAGGATGCCTTTACGCTAATTGATGCCAGTTTCACCCAAAATAGCATTACACTGCACCGCCCCCCCCATGAAGAAGATGCAAAAATCCTGGGTTTTTCCAATGAGTTTATCCAGGTATTACTGGTTATCTTAAGCAACGCACGGGATGCCATTGTTGAACAGGGGGGCGACCAGGGAACAGTCACCATATCTCTGGCAAAAGAAGCACACAGCTGCACGGTATCCATTGCAGATAACGGTGGGGGTATTCCAAAGGATCTACACGGTAAGATTTTTGAGCCCTACTTTTCAGACAAAAAAATGGAGGGAACCGGCATTGGCCTGTATATGGCCAAAATGATCATTGAAGAGCATATGGGGGGGAAAATTTGGACTGAAAATCAATTAGATGGTGCCACGTTCCACCTGTCCATCCCCTACCAACCCAAAAAGAGTGAACCGTCACACACACCGACACACCCAGACACCACCCCCCAAGAGACACTGCATTAACCATTTAGCCTCCACGACGGCTCAATAACTAAAGGGGCTTACTCCGTGTCAATTGGCAGCCGGGAGAGATAATCAGCCAACGCCAAACGCTCAACGTGGGATAATTTACGCACACGGCGCATCATTTCCCGACTTTTGACCGTTAGCTCACGGGTGGCAAAACGGTTAAGTTGATCCAGAATATAATCATAGTGCTGACCATTCAACGCAGGAATAACCGCCGCACCACTCCCTTGGGCCTTTGCGCCATGACAACCCGAACACTTCAGCTTATAGGTATCCTCTCCCCTTTCCAGATCATCTCCACGCCCCTGTTGTGGACGTGGGTTTTTGGGCATAGAGGCAATATGCTGGGCCAGGGGTTTTATCCATTGGGGGTGTTCGGTCAGTAGATCTTCAGCAATGGGTGCCATCGTCATAGAGACACGCCGACCCTGAAAAAAATTTTCAAGCTGACGTATAATGACGCTGGCATGCTGACCCGCCAGGGCCGGAATACCACCCGCCCGCCCCCAACCATGGGGACCATGACACACCAGACAGCGTTCCTTAAAAACCAAAGGCCCCTGATCCGAAGCCTGAACGCTGTTGGCCATGATACAGATACAGACCAAGAGCACCACACTCAGATGTTGAAACACAGCTGCACCCAAGCCCTTCTTTGTTTACAACGTGGCTACACAACACGGGCTAGCAGCATATGCTGCACACCCCGCCCAAACATACTGGTAAAGCCGCCCATATCCAGCACCTTTGTCTCTGCAGATAAGGTTGGAAGTATACGGCAGTAATCACGCAGACTATCCGCTGTTGGCCCAGGCCAGTTGTCATAGAAATCAATCATCGTTTCCAAGGCCGCGACCACACCCTCAACCGCTGATTGATCACGACGACGATCATGCTGTTCAATCCATTGGATAATGGTTTGACTCTGTTGGTACAGTGCCCTCACAGACTCAACCTCTGCCGCCGAATATTGGCTGCGGTAATCCAGCAGATTATGAGCCTGTTCCAATAAGTTTTGTGCGGTACGGGCATTGGCTTGCCCTGGCTGATCCAAAACCTCCTGATACCAGCGCCAATCATTCAAACTATTTGGGGCGGTACCTGTTACCTGAAATGCCCCCTCTACCACCGAGAGGATATCCCCTTGAGAGACAAATTTTTTATCCTTAAGGGGGAAAAGAAGGTTCTCCTCCACCCAGTTCATGGCGGGTTTTTTCATCCCCTTAAGTGTTTGCAGGTGCGGGGTAAAAAGAGGGCATAGACGCTGACACTGCGCCGCATAACTCATCTGCTCATTGACCAGCCGTTTGGCGGCAAAATAGCGTAAAAAGTCAGGCAGGGATGAGAGGGTATCAATGGATGTGACCAAAAGAACCCCGCCATGAGCAACCAGAGGCAAGACCTCTTGCAAAAACCCCTTAGGGTCTTGCTGGCACTCAATGGTCCGTTCACACCACACTACATCATACTGCTGCTTTAACTGGTGGGTCTCAAACAAGGTTTCATGAATATCACAACGGGTATGCTCAGAGTAGGCTTGAGCAACCGCTTTAAGCGCAGGCATACACTGGGGGTTACCCTCTATAAACGTATAACTGGCTGGTTTTTGTTCCAGTATAAAACGGGCATGTTCACCCTGTGCGGGGCCAATTTCAAGAATTGACTTCCCCGCCAACAGGCCAGGTGCCAACCCCATTTGCATAAAGAGGGCATGCCGACTGGCATAGAGCTTTGTTAAATCATCCACATGGACCTGAGCCGGGATCAAACGCTCTTCATTGGCGTAATAGGCCACATATTTATTATCCATTCAAACACTTCCCTGTAAAAAACAGATCCATACGATCATCATGAACTAGCGATGTGCAGATAGCGACATGCGCCACCACCCTATACACAGACAGCTCTATAGTTACAGCCTATTCTAGACAGGCTCTTGCTGGGTAACACAGTGAATACCCCCACCATTTTCATAGATCCGGTCGACATCCAACATCACAATTTTCCGGTCAGGGAACAGTTTACCCAGTGTGCGTTTGGCATAGCGATCTGCAAACTTGTCGCCAAAACGCGGGGTAAAAAGGGCACCATTACCTACATAGTAGTTGGCATAACCTGTAAAAAGTTCCTCACTGCTGTTGGCAGGATCCTCCGCAGCAGGGATCTCCACCATCTGCAAAGCGCGGCCCCGCGCATCCGTAGCGCGTTGTAAAATTTCAACCGCTTCAGCGTCGGCCAAACTCTGTTCAGAATCGTCATGGGGAAAAAGACTGGTCATCACCACCCCTGGGCGGACAAAACGCAACAGGCCATCCACATGTCCATCGGTAATATCTTCTCCAGCCAAGCCGGGAATCCAAATCACCTTCTGCACCCCTAGGAGTTTTTTCAGCTCTCGCTCAATCTCCTGGCGGCTATGCCTCGGGTTACGGTTGGGGTTGACCCAACAACTCTCCGTTAAAATCAGGGTTCCGTCCCCATCATATTCAAGCCCGCCACCCTCCCCGACAATATTGGCCTTGAAGTAGTGGCAACCCAAATGGTCTGCAATGGCACCCGCCACATGTTTATCACTGGGTACCGGTTGCTTACCGCCCCAACCGTTAAAATTAAAATCCACCGCCGCCTTGACACCAGCCGGGTTACGCACAAATACCGGTCCACTATCCCTGGCCCACATATCATCTGTGGGAATATGGACCAGCTGCACATCTGGCCCACAGAGCTCACGAATCAGCGCATGCTCCGCCCGATCGGCACAGAGCGTAACCGGCTCATACTGAGCAATGGTCTGGGCCAAGCGCGCCAGGGTGAGCTGAACTTCCTCAACATAGGCAAGATCGGAACCCTCGGCATCCTCAGGCAGCATAGGCCAGCACATCCAGGTTCGGGCGTGGGGGGCATCCTCAGCTGGGGCATAAAATCCTTTGGGTGTACCCGCTAAGGCCGAGTTCGCCAACCCAAAACCGACCAACAAGGTCTGTAAAAACGTGCGACGAGCCATCATACTCCACCCCCTGCCATTGGTTATAAAAGACTATGATACATCGCCTTTTCATCTCTTTACACCCTATTGGGCACCTTACCTGTTCTAGGACTAAAAAGCTGGGCTCACAGCCTTCTTTTCAACCTTATGGCCCCACAAGCCCCAAAAGCCAAGATCGATCTGTTTTATTCGACAAAGGAGCTGTTCAAGAATCTGCACAACAGCCTGTAGCAGGGCATGTAATTTGCAGAATATCAAACGTTGGCATTTCAAGAAGGACCTTCAGAAGAAATCCATTTAATTACAGCCACTGCCACCTAGATCGTTGGGACCTAAAGCATGCCCTATAGCTCTAAGATTCATCACCTTATCGTTCTGATACTCTGTACACTATTTGTGGCCGTGGCCAGCACCTTGGTCATGGGAGGGGCCGCACAGATGGGCTCAGATGCCCTTCCCTATCTGGTACCGGTGTACAACTGGATCCAAGGGGATGGTTACCGCGTCTTTGGTGTTTTCCCCCACGGCTCCCCCCCTGGGTATGGTCTGGCAACCTTATTGACCTACCCTTTTGTTGGACGGGTCGACTGGGCAGGGATCACACTCTCTCTATTCGCTTATGGTTCGACTTTGCTGGTACTGGGTAGTCTCTATCAAAAGCGCTTTGGCTTTTTTACCGCACTACTGGCTTTATTAACTCTGGGTCTCATGCCGGGTATGGTCAATTACTCCGTGGCCACGTTGGCCGAGAGCCTTTTTGTGGCCCTGCTGGTCACCTCTGTGGTGTGTGCTTTGAAGGTGTGGGATGACCCGGAGCAATCAACTTATTCAGCGATCGCCTTAGGCCTAATACTGGGCTTCGGCAACAGTGTACGCCCTGAGATGTTGCCCATTGCAGGCTTGATGATGCTGATCCTACTGGCACGCCACGTGTTCCATAAACAACAGCAGCGTTGGCGCGGCCCGATCATCTGGACCATCGCCATTTTTGTTTCACTCTTTATAGCCAATATTCTGTTTATTCATAGCCATACCGATAAACTGGCCCTGCATGATAAATCCTTAGCGCGTATCATGCCCAAAGTGGAACGGGTGATGGAGGGTAAACCCAGTCCAGCAGCCAAACTGAACTACCAAGTATCAACCCTGGAGTATTTCCGCCTACTGGGGTGGGAGACCTTAAAAAAACGTCTTGAGGTCGGCTTTTGGCGGGAGCGCCATATTATTTTTGGGCATCTCAAGCCTATTTTACTCATCTGGTCTATGGCTGGGCTTGTGATGCTGTGGCGCTATGCCAGCGGTCAACAACCTAAACCTAATAAACAGAATCTGTTCTTTTGGCTACCTTTAGGTCTGTTGACAGCAGCGACCTGTTTTCCGCTGTTGGTCTATCCCTTTTACTATGTCAATGCCCGGTTTCTACACCCCTCATCGGTCATGTTAGCCTTGATGTTTATCGTCATGGCCGGCTCCTGGCTACAGCAGATCACCCATCACCGTTCCTGGCGTTTTAAGAGCCTGTTACTCGGGTTGTGCGTCACCGTGCTGTTGGTGGGATATACACCAGCCCTACAGAAAACCTGGAACAAAGCAGGCTTTTATACTTCACATGAACAAGCCGGAGAGTGGATACACAAGCAAGGGTTGGATGTCGGGGGGATTATCTCCCCTTACCGAACCTCTTTGCTCCATTTTTATGCATCAGGTCGTGCATTGGATTTAGCCCCTCCCCCCTTGACGCGCTACCATAAAACCATTCCATCTCGCAGTATTGACTGGAAACAACCCTTACCATCCTTGGTTAACATACTGCGTGGTCATAAAATGCAACATCTGGTGTTAACCACCCACCGGCTCACCCCCCCTCTCCAAGCGCTTTGGGCCGATCCAGCCATAGCGTCAGAGGCCGGTCTGCTCTTGCAACATCAGACACCACGGTTCCAAGTTTATACGCTAAACCCCAAAACAGGTCTGAAGCAGGACGGGTACCGCTGAGGGGGGAAACCCATAGGGTGTTTAACCCATACTCCCAGATCATCTGCCCGGTATTATGTGTACTCAATGAAGGAGGTCCTTAATGGAAAAAAGCAACCCATCCATGAAGAATTTTCACCATGCTCTTAGCTTGGTGTTAACCAACCATGCTTAAACGCGGGGCACACCTACTCGGGCTCGCCATGGTCCTGGGTTCTCTGTTTTATGTGGGCAAGCAACTGTGGGTTTATCGCCAACAACTTGGTGAGCAGCTCACCGTTGAACAGTTGCTGCACCCAGGGTTAAGCGGTGGGATCGCTTATGGTATGTTGTCGCTGCTATTGGGTGCGGCTTGGGCCATTTTGCTTCCGGTTTCAACCCCTTGGCATGCGCGCTATACCATTTTAGCTAAAAGCCAAATTGCCAAATACCTACCGGGTAATCTCTTTCACTTTGTGGGGATCTATTTATTAGGTAAACAGGTGGGTATTGATGCCAAAACCTTGGGTAAAGCGCTCTTTTATTTTACAGCACTGACCTTGATCAGCGCCTTATGTATGACAGTGCCCATACTGCCTAAGCTTGCGGCTATGGTACCGGTTTTACACAACCTGGATAACCTGATCCTTTGGTTGACGGTCATACTCCTGTTTATTGTCAGCCTGATCATGGCACGACGGTATTTACCTGAAATGACCTATAGCTTGCGCCCCTTAAGCATAAGCTTGGGGCTTCAACTTATTTTTCATCTGGGGGCTGGCTGGATATTTGTCTGGCAATTACCCGGCCCGCACACCCCAATGGAGACGCTTTTTCTCATTCAAGCCTATCTAGCCACATGGGCGGTTGGCTACATCACCCCAGGTAGTCCTGGGGGCATTGGTATTCGTGAAGGAGGGTTGCTGCTGTTACTGGCACCACTCTATGGCGAACCAGCAACCCTTTATGCCGCCCTGATGATGCGAGGGGTGACAACGGTGGGGGATTTTTTATTCTTTTTTTCCGGCGTGCTCATCCGCAAAAAACCGCTTATGGCACCTGGATCTTGAGTATGGTCCAGGGTAGTGGTTTTTCCATGTTCACCACGGTTCCGTACTGTCCAACCAACTGAGCAAACGCAGAGGGGCTCCAGTGATTAATATGACCTGGGGTATTCCCCCAATCGGACCAGTAAGCACCACGCATCATATTCAAAACACGCCATAGGGGCTCATTGGGTACAGAAAGAATCACCCATTTTTGTGCCACCCGAAAAATCTCCTGTAGCGCCTGCTCCACCAGCGCCTGACTGGGTAGATGCTCCAACACCTCCAGACAGATAAGGCCATCCCAGCTGTTATCTGCGCGATCCAGCTTGGTAATATCCTCCTGGCTAACAGGGAAGGGAAGCTTCATCGCCTTAAGGCACTCAACCAAGCGGGCATCCCCCTCACTAATGGCAAAGGTTCGGTTTTTGCCCAAAGTTTGGTAGAGATGCATGGATGAAACACCCGGCCCCGCCCCCAGCTCCAGAACAGAATCCTCCGCATCCACGTCAGCCAACAGATGATCTACCCGTTTAAAAAAACGCTGGTTTAGATAGCGAATCGGCAAAGGCTCACTCTCATACTTATCCCGCAGAGCTTGCCATAAGGCTTCGCCATCCATCTCCCGTGTCCACTCTTCTTGCACGAGATCTCTCCTTAAGATTTAGATTGTGCCAACCAGTGCCGGGCATAATCTGCACTGGTCATCATGTTTGCTTGTTTGCCCCAACGGGCCAACTGCTTGGTCAAGAAATGACGGTATGGGGTTCCACAGCGACGCAAAAACAGTTTGAGATAGAGACTACTCGGCTCTGGACGATACGGGCGGGCAACTTCCCATGGATGAAAATAGTAGAGCCCATACCCTTGCCGCAACATGGCCCCGACCCCAATTTGACTCCACCAGTTACCAAGAGCTCGGGTAAAAATACCGGTACTGGAGGGCCAGCGGATAAGAGGAAAAACGCCTAACGGGAGCTCGACAATGGAGAGATCTCCTGGCGTTGCCATATCCTCAGCTGAAGGGTGATAAGGTTGGTCCGGCGCATGCTGCATGGCAGAAAACTTACCAAAAAGTGGTCGGGATGGACAGATGGAGGAGTCGTAGAGGAACCCTTCCTGGTCCAAAACCTTGAGATGGTGGCTCTCTATGATAAGGTTAGGCGCGCGGTAACCCACAATCGGCTTACCGACAATTTGAGCCAAAGCTTCACGGCTACGGCGGATCATTTGACGGAACGCTTCAGCATCAAAGCGGGTATTATCCCAGTGATGTTCACCATGCAGCGCAATTTCATGCCCTTGGGCATCCAGCTCCCGGACCAATTGGGGCATGGTTGAAGCCATTTCCGTTAGGATAAAAAAGGTTGCCTGTATACCCAGTTCGGCAAACAGCTCTCCACTCCATTTCAGGGCATCCAGGTAGTCCTGGTCTGGGCCATCCCCTCCATAGATCGCTTGGCAAGCCTGCTTATGGTCATGCCAGCGGGAACGGTGGGAGCCACTTGCCCAACGACAGTGATAAAGGGCATCCACATCAACAGAAATAAGCAGTGCAGGTGCGTGATCGTGTCTGGACATAAAACCCCATAAAAAGTGATAACCGGTGACCGGACATGAATGGTAACACAGGTGGTTTTGGCAAGACCAGCAGGCCCGACCTACCATCAGATTGGGTTGTACGCCCCGCTACAACTGCGGATGCTCAGAACTGGCAAACCCTTATGCAACAGCATGGGGGTCATTGGAGTTTGGATTGGCGTTGGCAGCAGGTTTTCAACCAAGCCTATGGTTTAGAGAGCTTTTATCACCTCGCACAGCAGGGCAGCAAAACCGTTGGCATTATGCCCCTGATCCGTCATCCCGCCATTAAAACAGGGTGGCACGCCCTACCCTTTTTGGATTATGCGCCCCCGTTAACGTTGCAGCCCAGCATGGCCTCCGCCATGGTGGCCCATCTGCTAAGCCAAGGGCAGACCATTGAACTGCGGCATATAGAGAGCCAACCAGAGACCCAGGCAGCACCTGGAACCATGGTCACCATGATTTTGCCCCTCCCCCATGACCAAAACATGCTCTGGAAAGGCTTCTCTAGTAAGGTACGCAATCAGGTCCGTAAAGCCGAAAAGAGTGGTATTACCGTGATCCAGGGGCGGCAGCACCTACCTGTGTTTTATCACCTATGGCGCGAACGGATGCGCCAATTGGGAACACCTGCCCACGCTCGGTCATGGTTTACCGCCATTATGGATCACTTTGAAGAGGCTCAGATTTTCATTGCCATGCATCAAGACAAACCGGTGGGGGGGCTGTTTCATCTGCGGGTAGGCCAAACAGCACTGGTACCTTGGGCAGCTTCTAAACGTGAGCTTCGTAGCTTATGCATTAACCACGCGCTCTATTGGGCCGCGATGGAACATAGCCTAAATATGGGCGCAACTCAGTTTGATTTTCTTCGCAGTCAAGTTGGCCAAGGCACCTACAGTTTTAAAAAACAGTGGGGAGCTCAAGCTTACGCCCTAAGCTATCTTCGCTACAGACCAGATGGCAGCATCAAAGATTGTAGCCATCCGGGTAAGGGGCGTGCAAAACAGCTGTTTTCCAGACTATGGCCACACCTGCCAGATTTTCTTCGCCAAAAGCTGGATACCCCTCTACGCTTGCGTATTCCGTGATCCATAAGCAAATCCGCACATTCATCCCCCCCCGAACACACCTTGCACCAGCGACCCAACAGACATAAGCCGGGACAACCTCAACCTTAATACACTATATTTTCAGCACTTTAATAGAACACCAGAGTCATTACAGCAACCCAGCACCTTATGGTCAACGCTTTAGAAATGGAGCAGGCATTTGGCACACTTTACGCATAGTTTAACCACAACAGGTGTAAGCTGTTGCAGGCCCGTTCCTTCCATCCACATCAGCGTATCTTAAAGGAAGCCGGTAACTTCCGTGATTTTCCATAAGCTTAATTTTATCTTTCTTTTCCTACCCCTGGTATGGATAGGGTTCATGCTACTGGTGCGTTTTTCCACCCAGTACTGGACCTTTATGGGTCTTACCTTAGCCTCACTCTTTTTCTATGGTTCATGGAAGCCCATCTACCTGCTGCTTATTGGGGGCTCCATTCTGTTCAACTATGCCATGGGGCTTGCCATTAAACGGCATGAGCACGACCCTGGCCGACGTCTATGGCTTAAACTTGGGGTTGTTGCCAACCTAAGCGTCCTATTTGTTTTTAAATATCTTGGGTTTAGTGTTAGCCAGATCTATGCTTTGGTAGATTGGCAAGGGCATATTCCGGCCATTGAACTCCCCTTGGCGATCTCTTTTTTCACCTTCCAGCAGATCGCTTATCTGATTGATATCTATAAAAGAGAACCGGCCCAAGCCAACCTGGCGGAATATGCGCTGTTTGTGGCGTTCTTTCCCCAATTAATTGCAGGTCCGATTGTACACCACAGTGAAATTGTCTGGCAGTTTGAGAGACTTAAAGAGCGGTTCATCACCCTAAACAATTTAACCATTGGGATGACGGTCTTTATCATTGGCATGTTTAAAAAAGTGGTCTTGGCCGATGGGATGGCCAGCTATGCCGATCCTATTTTTAATGCCGCCGATAAAGGAACCATGATCTCAACGGTGGATGCCTGGGTCGGTACGTTAGCCTACACCTTCCAGATCTATTTTGACTTTTCCGGATATTCAGAGATGGCCATTGGGCTGGCCTGGATGTTTGGTATTCGCTTACCCAACAACTTCAACTCCCCCTATAAAGCCACCAGTATCATCGACTTTTGGCGCCGTTGGCATATGACGCTTTCCCGTTTTTTAAGGGATTATCTCTATATTCCATTGGGGGGCAACCGTCATGGCCCCCTCATGAAATACCGTAATATGTTCTTAACCATGCTACTGGGCGGTTTGTGGCATGGTGCAGGCTGGACCTTTGTCATATGGGGTGCGCTACACGGGCTCTACCTGACCCTTAACCATTTTTGGCAAGCGTGGGCCCCGGTGCAAAAGAGTTTTTGGCATAACCGTATCACGGCACAGCTTTTAACATTTTTAGCGGTTATCATTGCCTGGGTCTTTTTTCGTGCCACCACCTTTGAGGGCGCCAGCCAGATCATGACCGGTATGTTCCAGTGGCAGACCTCCATACAGAACCTGACCGACCAGCCACTGATGGCTGCTGTTTGGCTTAGCCTCTGTTTGGCCATTGTGTGGAAGCTACCCAACACCATCCAATTTATGTCTCACGCACTACCCGAGCTCTCCAGCTCCGGCAAAGCGTTGGTCATGAAACCAGTGGAACACCGCTTTTACTGGCAGCAAAATGGCTGGTTTGCTCTACTTATTGGCAGCATGTTTGCCATGGCCTTGCTTAAAACCATGGCCAAGGTACCCAGTGCCTTCATCTACTTCCAGTTTTAGCCATGGGCGATGATGTGACAAATCGTGGATTTTTTCAGCCCCAAGCTTGGCGCTATGTAAAACAGCTTATCTTCATCACCCTTACGATGTTTGTCTCAGCCGTATGCTTAGGGCTCTATCTGATTGCGCAGGAGAATTTTCCCCTGTACCTGAAAGATTATTATTTTGATGCTTTGTTGCACCATAAAATGACCCACCCCAAAGCCCCTGTTGATGTCTTGGTGGTGGGGGATTCTACGGCACTCAATGGGGTTTTGCCGCAAACAGTTACGGAACATACCCAGCTTTCCGTCTACAATGGCGCGCTGATCTCTTGGGCTGGGATCGATGCCCAGGTCATGGTGCTTGATCGATACTTGGAGCGTTTTCCTCCCCCAAAAGCTGCGGTGCTGGTTCTCTCTCGCAACAGTCCAACCTTTCACCACCTCTACGAAAAATATCAGTTAGCCATTGCCAACTGGCGCTATCGGCCCCTCAACACAGAAAAGATCCAGTTTCTCCGGCAACACCCTGAACTACTAGGAACCCTAATGAAACATCTGGGTTATATCTTTTTATTAGGCAAGCTGGATGTTAGCGGTGCGTACTATCAAAAGCAGGCGGCATTAATGGCCCCCTTAAAAGGGGCCAAAGTGTTAAAAGGCACCCGACTTAAAAAAGATTGTAAACAGAGAACCTGGCAAGAGATGCCTAACCTGAACTACCTCTCTGAACTTAAAAAGAACTACCGCGAACGTGGTGTTAACTTGCTGATCTACATCTCTCCCATGCCTGAGTGCGATCCTGATCTGGCCAATTTTTCAGACTATTATGCACAACATGTCGATAGCCCACCTTTTTATATGAATGATGCAAACTTCCGTGACCGTCTGCACTTAACCGGTGATGGCGCCAAAGCCCACTCCAAGCATTTTGCCCAGTGGTTAAACAAGGTTCGCCTAGAGCAGCGTTAAGTCACCCGACACCTTGCAGGGGCTGTTGAGACATGAAGATCCATACCGTTGCGAACTCAGTATCAAAAGTGGCGTCTAAGCCATAACGGCAAAGCACTCTCTACTCCGTTGGTTTGAGAGGCATACCATTGAGGAGCAACCATGTTTTACATGATTAAAATATAATCCATCACATGGCTCATTTTAGCGCTGTATCTAGCTCTCCCTATGCCCCAAGCTCAAGCGGGGGAACAAGCGGTCGCCACCTTTGCTGGCGGGTGCTTTTGGTGCGTTGAACATGATTTTGATGCGGTAGAAGGGGTTATTTCCACCACATCAGGCTATATTGGCGGTCATGTACAGACCCCCAGCTATCGGCAGGTCTCCTATGGGGGCACGGGGCATACTGAAGCGGTAAGAATTGTCTATGACCCCAGCCAGGTCAGCTATGCCCAACTGTTAAAACGGTTCTGGATCGGCATTGACCCCACCACGGCCAACGCCCAGTTTTGTGACCATGGCGACCAATACCGACCTGAAATTTTTACCCACACATCCGCCCAGAAAAAAGCGGCCTTGCACAGCCTTGAAAATTTGAAACAGAGCAAACCCTTTAAACAACCTGTTGTGGTTGCCATAACGGATGCAGAGACCTTTTTCCCTGCCGAGACCTATCATCAGGACTACCACCATAAAAACCCTGTACGCTATAAATACTACCGTTTTCGCTGTGGGCGAGATCAACGCCTAGAGGAGCTGTGGCAAGGCTATGATGCAGAGCAACTGATCAAAGGGTTGGCCTCTTAATCAGCTTAAAGCCCGTATCAACTGGCCCTGACATCACTCGGGGAAAAAGGTTTGGCATACCTGTACTTGGGATCAACGAAATTAAGCGATTAACCCATACCTGTAACACCCTGAATGGCGGTCAGACGTTGCCACACTTTACCCAGCAGTTATCTGCTGGGTAACAAGCTTTACGCGTGTAAAATCACAACGGCTCAAAACCATGCTTAAACGCCCAACCATGGTATGACTGGGTACAGGCGCAAGCCGTACACAGACCGGCCTGTTCGTTTAAAAGTGTGTGGATGTAACTTTGTTGGTTTATCCCTTGCTCAAACCGTATCATTTTATACGAGATCGGTTACCTGCAACAGTGCAGGCACACAGGCAACGTTACCGCACGGTTGCGGATAAATGCCTTATTTGAATAAGGCCCCTACAGCCGTCATAGCCAAGATTATGGGTGGAAAATGGATCGTATTATCATTGTATCTCTGATAGGGCTCTTCACATGGTGGATATTTTGGAGTCTGTTCAAGCCATCGAACACCAAACCAAAAACACCCTCTATCGAGAAAAAAACCGCTGCCCCCGAGCAGATTGAACAATCTGTGGAGACTGCACGGTCACAACGCACTGAACCCATTAGAATTGATCTAAACCTCACCATAAACTGGGAGGAAAGAACCATTACAGAGACCAAGGCATTGACCAGTGCACCAGAACTTTTTGAAATGAATATTACGTTCAACCAAACAGATGCAGAACCTTGCAAAAACTCAGAAGCCGCGTCATAACCCCCACCCCAAACATGCCCGAAGACATTGGTTAAACTACCCGATTAAAAGGGGGGGAAGAAAGAGGGGCCGCTGCTGCTCAATTCTCTCTCTTTAAACGCAGACGGTATGCTCAGACCTTTAGTCAATTGCTTTGATATGAAAAACGTAAGCGTACAATAAGGTTGGCCCCTTTTTATTCCTACTTGGCCTCTGCCCCAAGCAAGATAAAGAAAAGCCAGTTCCTGAATGACAGAGGACCCTGGCTTTGATTTACGACGTATCCAATAGCGCCGTAAAGCCCTCCCTTTTTTTCAGGAGAGACGCCTTTAAAATCATAGTGACACCGGGGTGACTCTGCTTTCGCTCTGCGGTCATCGCAAAATATTCGGCAACCACCTCATTGGTACGCCCAATCACCTCAACGCCATACTGTTGCGCGATATTACCTTCTAACAGTGAAGGGGCGCAAAACAGCCCAACACCGGCCTCTCCAAAAGTTTTAAGCAGTGCACTGTCATGACATTCTGCAACAATTTTTGGCTTTACCCCCAACGCTTCGAACCACCGGTCCAAACCACTGCGTAGCGCATTGCCTGTCGTCGGCATGAGCATTGGAGCGTACGAGAGAATGTCAGGAAAAGGTTGAGGGTAGTGAGCCAGCAAATCGGCTACCGCAAAAAACGAGAGACCACTAACACCAAGAGAGTGCGACTTTACCCGCAGATGAATACCCGGCATGGGCGGGGTATCTGCCAGGACCATATCCAATTTATGCAGGGCTAAATTGGCCAAGAGCTGATCGAGTTTGTCTTCATCACAGATCAAATGCACGTTTTGATCACTTTGAAGCACGGGCTCGAGAATACGGTGTGTAATCCGCTTAGGCACCACATCCGCAATACCGACACGAAACCTTAATGGACGCTCAGAAGGTACGCCGGATAAGACGGTAGAAAGCTCCGTACCCAATAGAAAAATCTCATCGGCATACTTCAGTGCCAAACGTCCTGCATCGGTCAATTCCAGTCGGCGACCAACCCGATCAAATAACGCGACCCCCATTTGAGATTCCAAATGCTGGATCTGCGAGCTCAACGTTTGGGGGGTTAAACGCAGCTGCTTACTGGCTGCTGTGACACTGCCTACATGGGCCACTTTCCAAAAATAGTGTAGATGCTTGTAGTTCATTTAATCGTTCGAATTTTTCTGATGATTTGTATGATATTTTCGAATTTACATGATATCACGCCCTACCCTACCATGACCATGTGGTTAAAACCGGCAGAGACTAAGCCATGCTAACCTTAAGCACCCATTTATGCTGATAGGGAAATAACGATGAAACGCATCATACTGTTTATCTTAACCAACCTGGCCATTATGGCGGTATTAATGGTTGTGGCACAGATCCTTATAAACGTACTGGGCATTCAGCAAAGCTCAATGCTTGGCATGCTTCTTTTTTCTGCACTTTTTGGTATGGGTGGATCTTTTCTCTCCTTAGCCATGTCAAAATGGATTGCCAAGCGCTCAACAGGCGCTCGGGTTATTGAGCATCCATCCAACGCCATGGAGCAATGGCTGGTCAATACCGTGAGTAAGCAGGCTAAAGCTGCTGGCATTGGCAGACCAGAAGTCGCATTATATGATTCACCAGATATGAATGCGTTTGCCACCGGCGCGAACAAAAACAAGGCACTGGTCGCCGTAAGTTCAGAGCTACTCCGTACACTGAGCAAAGAAGAGGCTGAAGCCGTACTGGCCCATGAAGTTAGCCATATTGCCAATGGAGATATGGTTACCTTAGCCTTGATCCAAGGCGTCTTAAACACATTTGTCTTTGTTCTGGCGCGTATGATTGCGGGTGTGGTGGATCTCTTTTTATCTGGAGATGAGGATGACGAAGAAGCAACTGGAACAGAGGGCGGCCTGACCTATTTTATCGTCTCATTGATCGCTCAGATCCTTCTGGGCATGCTGGCAAGCATCGTTGTCATGTGGTTCTCTCGTAAGCGGGAGTTCCGGGCCGATGCGGGTGGGGCGGCACTGAGTAGCCGTCAATCCATGATCTCCGCTCTGGAACGTTTAAAGCAGAGCGCTGGACCATCTCAGTTACCTTCTGAGGTCGCTGCGTTTGGTCTCTCGAGCTCGACCAATGGCTTCATGCACCTTTTCTCCACTCACCCGCCGTTGGAAGAACGCATAAATGCATTAAAACAGGCCCGTTAGCCGCCTGATATTATTAAGAAGGAAATGGAAAATGAATGCGAAGATTAAACAAATGCTGCACAACCCGGCAGCCAGCGGAATCCTGATTTTTCTGGCGGCCATGGCAGCCATGGTGGTGGAAAACTCGGCTTGGCATATCCATTACGACTCCTTCCTCAACATTCCTGTCGCGGTGCAGTTTAGTGACCTTAAGATCGCCAAACCTCTCTTGCTGTGGATTAATGATGGATTGATGGCGGTCTTTTTTCTTCTGGTTGGGTTGGAGCTTAAACGTGAGTTCCTTGAAGGAGAGCTCGCCCATCCTTCCAACGTCATCCTACCGGTGATCGGTGCCATTGGTGGTATTGTGTTACCCGCAGGGATCTATATTTTGCTTAACCAAGGCAACGCTTCAGCGTTGGAAGGGTGGGCCATACCCACCGCCACAGATATTGCCTTTGCATTGGGTATATTGGCGCTATTAGGCAAACGAGTTCCTGCTGCACTCAAGCTGTTTTTATTAACTCTTGCCATCATTGATGACTTGGCAGCCATTGTGATCATTGCGCTGTTTTATACCAGCGACCTCTCCATCAACTCACTTATCGTTTCTGGTAGTGCCCTGACGTTACTGTTCCTTATGAACCGCCTTGGTGTAAAAGGGGTTGCCAGTTATATACTCGTGGGTCTGGTGCTCTGGGTCGCGGTACTTAAATCAGGTGTGCACGCAACGCTGGCTGGTGTCGCGCTGGGCATGGTCATCCCCCTAAAAGGAGACCCTGGCGAGCCCTCCCCTCTGCATCAGCTGGAACACGATCTCCACCATGTGGTGGGGCTGGGTATTCTGCCTCTGTTTGCCTTTGCCAATGCCGGTGTCTCCTTACATGGTCTCAACCCCTCTGTGCTATTAGAGCCTGTCCCTCTGGGCATTGCATTGGGTCTGTTTATGGGTAAACAGATTGGGGTCTTTGGGTTTGTATGGATTGCGATTAAGAGTGGCTTTACCAAACTACCCCCTGGCTTTACCTGGGGGCAACTCTACGGTGTCGCCCTGCTGTGTGGGGTTGGTTTTACCATGAGTCTGTTTATCAGCTCTCTGGCCTTTGAACATAGTGGAGTAACGGTCATTTCAGGTGTGCCAGATGTAGGCAGTGCCCGTTTGGGTATTCTCATTGGTTCCATTATCTCTGGTCTGCTTGGCTATATTCTTTTGCGCCTCTCTCTTCCCATCCCACCGCAAGAGAAACCTGCTGAGTCATGAAAGAGACCACCGTCAATAGCTGCGGGTACACACAATAAATGTGTACCCGCAGATCCATAACGGTTTAGCCACACCTTCCCAGAACAGACGAGCTTTAACTGACCAAACAACTCTTTAATGGATCCAGCTGGAGCTCAAGGCGAGACCAATCCACCACGTCATCTATACCTTGTAATCCGAAGGTTAGAGCAGAGCATGAGTGGCGGGAAAAGCCTATGGCTATACGTTGCGACAACGGCCCTGAATACACCCGTGTGGTGCTTGTAGCGTGGGCTAAGAAATGTGGGATTTGGATTGAATATATTCAACCTGGCAACCCTCAGTAGAACGCCTATATTGAAAGATACAACCGGACAGTTCACTACGATTGGCTCAGTTATTACCTGTTCACATCAATCAGAGAGGTCCAAGAGATGGCGACTTCATGGTTATGGCGCTACAATCATGAACGACCGAATATGGCCATTGGTGGTATAACGCCTAACCAAAAACTGGCTATGGCTGCTTAACTCTACTTTTGAATGCCCCTAATAATGGGGGGAATACCATTTTCCATTATTTGATCAACGGCTTCAGAGAGTTGACTGGTATTTATTTCAGGCAAATGGGTCGAACGGAGAATGGATTGCTTGATTGATTCTTCACTTCTATAGCACTGAAATTCAGAATAAGTCCGGAATAAGTTTATGATTTGACGTGTGCATGTTAGCCGAACTTAAATCTAAAAAAACGCTGCCCTACCCCTCTGAATGAACCCGGCGCGACCCCTTTTCCATAGGTTCGCTATAGGCAACATCATCCTTCAAATCTATTCCAAAACCCGCTTACGTTGAACGCATGGGTACCTTGTTCAGCCCTGGGGGGCTCGTCAGTTCCTATGACTATGAGGCCGCATAAACACCATTCCTGACACTTAGAATAGCCTATCTATCAGTATTCTACTAAAACACATCGGTCCATCTTTGGGTGCCCCTCAAGACCACCCTCAGGACGTCGGCAGCCTTAAGGTTCAATAAAGCTCTACCACCCTCATTCATGAACGATCCTGACTAAATAGAAACCGGTTTGATCTGTTCCAGATTGGGACGGCGATCCGCCCGGGACAACAAGGGGGCAAACCGTCCAACATGCTTTTCGTATTCCTGATGATAGAACTCAGGCAGAGGCTCTTCTTTGCCTTCATGAAACCGCCGGAAGGAGCTATCGCTTTCCAACCGTTCAACCATATCTCGATAAAAACTGGAGACCTGGGACTCTACCATGGTCAACAGGCGGTAGAACATTCTTTGGTTCCATTTGGGTATGGACTCCATACGGCGAGCCAACGCTTCATCCGAACTATTAACGGTCGAAATTTCGAACAGTTTCATGTAGTAGTCGCGGGGCGAATAGTTCTTGATGCGCATCATCAGATAGGGCGGCCTGTAAAAGCTGAATGGCATCTCGTTTAATATCCTATTCTCTTCATGCATTCGGTCAAAAAGAGGCGTACCGCCATAAGGTGACGGGAGATTAACCAAAGCCCATGTGAAGGGAACCTGACGGATGAATTCCTTGATACGTTCTACGGGTTCGTCCCCGGAATCGTGATCCAATCCAAAAATAAAGGAGGTGATCATGGTCAACTGATACTTCTGTATACCGTTAAAAAACTTGATGGTCTGATCAAATTTTTCCTGAGGGCTGCTACCACGCTGGAATCCCCCTTTCTTTAAATCCGCACTCCACGATTCAACACCAACCAATAAGTAGCCGTGGTTGGTCTCTTGCATCTTCTCTAGTCGAGAGGGGGTCAAGATGCCCTGGGAGGCTTCGAACATGTAGGGGACCCGAAGCGCTGGGGGGACCGTGCTCATAACCTTGTAGAGGCGCTCGAACTTAACAGCAAAGTTGGGCTCCCAAAAGCTTAGAACCCCCCCTTTAAAATGATCGGCAAGATAGGCGATATCCTTTTCAAAACGGTCCAGAGGAAGGGCCTTATAGGGTTGGTCCCAATCCGCGCAAAAATCGCAGGTATAGGGGCAGCCCGTGCTGGTGAGCGTGGGAATGACCGTTATAAGAGAACGCCACTTATTAAAAAAGTAGGCCGAAGCACGGATTTCCGGCGCCCGTTCTTCAATGGTCGGCACCTCCCCCAAGGGCTTGCTGCTGGAAATGTACTGTCCAGATTGGATCTCTCCACGAAGAATTTCGGCGATGAGGCTCTTATTGCACTCCTTGACCACCAGATCGAAAAAGCGCAGACAGTCGGCAGGGTAGGATTTGGCGTGAGGACCGCCAAACACTGTTCGTATACCGGCCTTGCGAAAGAGCTTACCCAGAGCGTAGGCAATGGGGCTGTAAATGGTTGAGCTGGAGATAAAGATAATATCTAAATCATCCGGGAAGGCGTTCTCAATCTTCCCAATGCCGTAATAAGTCTTGTAGTAGGTCTGATGCCCCAACTCCCTGCACCAAACGGCAATGGCCTGGGGCATGACACTGGCCAACTGCTTGCTGATCATGGAGTGATAGAGCTTTTCCTTCCAGGTGGGTGTGGTGAGATTCAATACCTCGAGAATACCCACTTTCATATTCAACTCCTGATGTTCGCGTTTGGGGTACGCGGCGGGTCGAAAAAGAGAGGGTGTGAACGCCATCGTGCCGCCTAATGATGGCGGCATCGACCTCTTCCGATTTTTTGCGCCCCTGCGCCGGGTTTATTGACTTTAAAAAACGCATATCGTAGGCCCTACCCGTTATTTTAGCAAAGTAAATAAGCCGTCATAAATGTGGGTACTCTAAAATTCCGGGTACTACCTTCACCCACCTGATGCACTTATTTTACCCTTTGGGATCACTAAAAAATGATGGGGCGACACGATTGTGGATACGTTATATGCGGACAAGGAATTCGGGCGGGGCAGTACCACGTCTTACGCACCCTATCCAATGGGTGCAGCTGAAGGGTAAATTGGACAAAGCGCGGCTGGTCTGTGAGATGTTTCGGCCACAATAGAGATCGGTGGGGGCGGTTGATTATGGCACGGCAGATCCACCGGAGGTGATGGCCAGGGTAACGCAGATATGCGAGATGCCCACGCTCGGGATGGGCGGTGTGATGCTCAAATGAAACAGATTTAAAGACCGGAGCACATACCATGAAATATGGAACTCTGCAGCATGGGCCTGACCGACAACCAGAGCCAAACCGGCATGATGTAAAGTGCGTGAGGTCACCGTGAATTTGGGTGCCGGAACCACAAAATATGAAGACTTCAGCTGCGCTGGCTTGTGGTCAATCGGTTTGAGGTACAGACCACCATACCTGGGACTGCAACTGGATGACCGGTTGGGTTACAGATCAGTACGGTCAGGCTATGCGGAAATCTCCATCAGCCTTGGAGGGTGGGCACTTATGGAACCTAGGCACAGTGCGGATTGGTCACCACCGTTGCAGCCTGCTTTTCCCCAGCCGTTTGCACCTTTAAAGGTGTCTGATCTGGTGGTGGAAACGCTATGACCCCGTACTAGATATCCTCCAGGGTGTAGTTGAGCACCTCCAATGGGATCATGCAAACGCCCCTACCCTAAGCAACCACTAGATCGTCAGCCTTGCTGATCGGTTGGACAGCTCAACTGAGCATATGGGCCACAGAGACGATTGTGAAAGGTGCTACCCAGACAAAGGATGACCCCATTTCTGTTCGCGACAACGCTGGCCAACTTACGAACCATGGGCAAGCCCTCACATTTGGTGGTGACAAAGGCCGGACGTTGGTTCGGGTTCTTCATGAAGCCTATCGCTCTTGTGAACCCAAAGTGCGCACCTAGATCGCGCTGGAAGCTATCGACTTTAAGCGAGATACATCAGCAAACGGCTCAGCGGCCGCAAGGATTAGAAGGCGTTCATCGGATACGGTGATGGATATGGTTGACTGAAGGTGTGAGCATCTTCAGTTTCACACACCCATCAACCTCACACGACAAAGCCATAGAGTCAAAAGCTTTGTACCGCTCTGAATTCGTTCATGGTACAAGCCACTGCACTTTAGGGGAACGTACACAGCTGTTAGAGACTATGGAGGAGAACAGAGAGATTATGATGGCCTGGGGAGCACAGCTGGAGAAGGATAGAATTTTCAGGTTAGATACTAAGCACTGAATTTATTAGCATCTTTCTGACAAAAAACCCTGAATCGATGCAGGCTCAAGGTTCTTCTTTTCTAAATGGTGAAGCATGCGCTTCCCAAATCAGAAAGACCTCACAACTTTTGTATTTTGCCTCAGGAGCGAATGGCCAATCCACAACGACACGTTAACATACTGCTTTATTTTATATATTGTATCCTCGCGCAACAAAGACCAACGTACTCATTCAAAAAAATCAGACTAATAGACCAAAATCTCGTATTTAGGGCTTGAACCACATAACAACTATACTCATACTCAGGAATCATGCAAAGCAGAATGCTAACTTAGGTCAGCACACTGCTTTGCGAGATTCGTCCACCCGCGCGGCAACGCGGATGACTTCACCAGATTGAGCCTGAACGTAATCAGGGCCGCCCAGAAGGGCAAGGAAAAAGTCGTGGCGATCTCATTGACACTTGACCCATCACACATATGGAGAAACTGGAATGAGAAGAGGTAACCAACGGTCTCTGCTTAGTCAGCAGGAGACAAAGGAGACACCACGAAAGTTGGTGCCCAATAGCTATCTGGACATCGCCCGACAGATGCGTGAAGGAACATTCACCACAAAGGATACGACCAAATCCTCCAGTCAGCAGCCAAACTGCAATACGATTGCCAATCCGATAGGGCGAGAATCATGCCGAAAACGGGGGGCTGTTCAACCCAGACAGAATGAGATGCAGCAGGCGCGGCAGATGCAAAAGCAGAGACAAGCCCGTTATGATCAAACACCCGATCTTTCCAAACCTCCCGTTTATGGATGGGAAGATATCGACCGAAACATGGAAACCACCCAGAGGGATGGCTGGTTCTCCTGGGTGAATCGGGTTCGTGAGGGCGGTGACTGGGATTATAAAGTAAGAGAAAAACCGGATGGTACATCATGGGGTGAGCGGGAACGGGCTGCCAACATCAACTATGGAGCCACCTGTGTGGTCGCGGGGCATAACCCGGAAACATGCATGAAGGCAGGTGGAGCTTTCCAAGCACTCAGTGACCTAAAAAATCTCCGCCGTCCGTTCAAAGACAGTTCTGGACGCCCATGGGATGATAACTTCAATAGCTGCATGGGTGAACCCACCGATGACTGCCGGCAAGTAGAAGAAGGTATCCGCTACGGGCTTGAGCATCTACGACGTAACAGGGGCCGATAACTTGCGTTTTCACTGAAACTGAATCTGGAAGGCCGTCCCCGTTGGGCGGCCTCCTTTTCCATAATATCAGGGGCTGATTACGATGACTCGATCTCTGCGATGGATACAGCGACACCCAGTTTTGACTGTATTTTTAAGCTTTTTTGGCTATGTCTGGATCAAATGGATGACCTTCTATCCAGACTGGTACTACATCTACTCATTCCCTTTAAAAAAGGAACAGTTGGAACAACTTGTTTCCATGTTTTACTCTGACAGTGCGAAGCACGAGGGTGTAATCATTAAGCCTAGGGACCTCTGCTGTGTTATTCGTCTTGATGATTTTGGTAGCCTACACAATGAGATTACCAGTAAGCACCTATCTGAAGAACGGGCTCGATACTATGCAGATATCATGCGAAGTGTCGGTGCATACCAGATACAATCCCTAGGCAATATACATGTCAACATAGGCATCGATTATTATTTTGTGGGAGGTTCAGTGCATTATCTATATTCCAAGAAGCCGTTAACCAACTGCGAACAGCAGCTTTTTGAAATCACGGGTGGCATGCCGGCATCCGACTGCACTCAGCTCGATGATCATTGGTACCTCTTCCACATCCGGGGCTGATTCAGAACAAAGCCTGCGTGTTCCGGCATATCCGTGGCTGACTCAGCCAATCCAGCTCCATTCACACCATAACTTCTCCAGCAGCCAGCTAAAATCCGATCCTATTCCGATTTGGGCTCTTTTTGGTCCCGACATCAGGCCACAAAACTTCAGTTCGACAATGCCCTCATCCCCGGCAACCATCAGGTGATCAATTTAACCGATGTATTGGACCAGGAACCACCCAATGCCCATTTGGATTTAAAGGCCATTGAGATGATGCTGGAAGGTGGTGTTCCTGTCGATGATGATCCCGTTTCGGTCAGCAACGACTCTGGTCGACTCACCATCCACGGGAAAACCCTCACATTTGGTGGTGGCAAAGGCCGGACGTTGGTTCGGGTTCTTCATGAAGCCTATCGCTCTTATGAACCCAAAGTGCGCACCTAGATCGCGCTGGAAGCTGTCGACTTTAAGCGAGATACATCAGCAAACGGCTCAGCGGCTGCAAGGATTAGAAGGCGTTCATCGGATACGGTGATGGATATGGTTGACTGAAGGTGTGAGCATCTTCAGTCAACCATATCCATCAACCTCACACGACAAAGCCATAGAGTCAAAAGCTTTGTACCGCTCTGAATTCGTTCATGGTACAAGCCACTGCACTTTAGGGGAACGTACACAGCTGTTAGAGACTATGGAGGAGAACAGAGAGATTATGATGGCCTGGGGAGCACAGCTGGAGAAGGATAGAATTTTCAGGTTAGATACTAAGCACTGAATTTATTAGCATCTTTCTGACAAAAAACCCCGAATCGATGCAGGCTCAAGGTTCTTCTTTTCTAAATGGTGAAGCATGCGCTTCCCAAATCAGAAAGACCTCACAACTTTTGTATTTTGCCTCAGGAGCGAATGGCCAACCCACAACGACACGTTAACATACTGCTTTATTTTATATATTGTATCCTCACGCAACAAAAAACAACGTACTCATTCAAAAGAACCAGACCAAGAGACCAAAATCTTGTATTTAGGGCTTGAACCACATAACAACATGGTGGGAAAACGAAAATCACAAGAACAGCCCCCCTTCACAGCCCACTGAGACAAAGGGGGAAACAAACTACTGGTACACAACAACCTGAAACCACACTTCATGGCGATAAGGGTTCACTAAAGCCAAGAGCATTACGTGGTACCTCCTTTTTTGGCGGTGCCGGGATGGATGGAGAGTATATTCAGGATATGGTTGCAGCTATGCGTGAAAAAGGCATTGCTCACCCACGTGCTGTTGATTCTTCGGTCTGGTCCCAAGGAAGCACCATCCTTGATGCGCTTCACTCAGGATGGCAGCGTAATCGGGATGTGCAAGATAGTAATTTCAGCAAATTTGGACACGAGGGTGAACAGTTTAACTTAGTTGGGTACTCTTACGGCAGTTTACAGGCCGCACAAGCCGCTATGGATTATGCTGATCAGGAAGAAACTGTCGACAATCTGGTTCTAATCGGATCACCCATTAAAAAAGCTTTCCTTGAAAAACTGCATCAACATCCAAACATTAAACATGTTCATGTTTTGGATTTAGCACACAGGGGGGACCCTCTTTATGCTGGCATCTCCACCCCTGAACTGATTCTTGGCTTAAGAAAGCTGGGGGTTCAATTTACATCAGATGATGAGCATGGCACCAAGGATGGGCACTTCGACTATACTGGCAACTCTAAAATGGCTAAAACAAGAAGGCGTGTTTTAGCTGAAACACTTAAAAAGCTAGGACTAAAGTGAAGATTGCTTCAGACAATATTTGGGCAAATGTCAGAAAAGGAGCAGGCCATATTGTTCTAGCCTGCTCCTTTTTCTATCTTTTACAACCATCCTATCTGACGCTGAAGAACGTTGCTTTTTTTGGGATAGGTCAGCAATCGACACCATCATCAGGCGTTGAATACCATTGGATCTACGTAATCATTTACGCATCAATGGCACTTATTCTTTTTATTATATCCAAACTCATGCTCAAAAGAATATCATCTGCACTATTAACCGTTTGGCTATGTGCCATCGCCATTATGTTTATGCAGTCATTTTATTATCAGGCCATGGTTAGGCACCTTGTATCAGAAGGTGGATGGTGCCGACCATCTGGCCCCAAAAGCATTAAAGCGATAACCGCCCCGCCCACCCCCATAAAAGCCCCCCAAAAAACGGTGCCACCGAATCACAATACGCATCTAACCTCCAAGTTACGGCGAGGCACCTATTTCTTTGGTGGAACCGGCATGCAAGGTGCGTATATTAACGGTTTTGTGAGCGCCTTGCGCCAAGCAGGAATCAAGCATACCTATGCTGTTGATGCCAAACGTTGGTCTCAAGGCTCAATTGTACGCGATGCCGTTTCCGTCATATTGCGTCGAGGTAGAGATACCAAACAAACTGATCTATCCCAATTTGGAACCCTCGGCACGCAGTTCAATCTGATTGGCTATTCATTTGGTGGGATACAAGCCTCCCAGGCCGCCCTGGACTATGCTGATACAGGGGGAAAAGTTAATCATCTTATATTAATTGGCGCACCCATCAGCATAGACTTACTTATCCAATTGAACAACCATCCAAGCATTGAATCAATCCACCTTATCTCTCTGAAAGACTATGGTGATCCCATATATTCTGGCATGAGCACACTAGAGCTACTCGCAGCAGTTCCAATGGTTGCAGGACAATTTCTCATGGCAGAATCAGCAGGTACACGCACAGGCCACTATTACTACTTGGGTCACTCTTTGCTGAGCCAACAAAGAAGATCCACCTTTGCCACACAGGCATGGCAGAGGGGGCTGAGATGAATCAATTCAAAACAATAATAAAATCACGTCTGTCAGGCATCGGCTTTATATTGATTCTATTTTCGTTGCTGTTACTACAAGTTCCTTTTTTCTTTAACATGCTGGATATTGCCAGGCATGGTATTCATAGGGATTTAACGCCAACACTTGGTGTAGAAGTAAGTTGGCTCATGGGTTTCGGATTTATTTTATCAAGTTTTATATTATTCATTGTCGGCAAACATATTTATCAAGCGCATACGACCTTATTGAACAATATATGGCTAACATTATGCGCAGTCTGTATATACCAGCTTATTCAACTTCACTGGATTGTCGTGGCACTTTCTTCCAGAAGCACTTGGTGTATCCCCTAGTGTTCCGGGCAA